>NZ_KI421416.1:0-12021 GCF_000472285.1 Desulfuromonas sp. TF | reverse complement strand
ATGCGCATTACGAGAGGCGATTCGCCCTCAGCGAAAGTTCCCCCTGTCGCACCTTCGATCCGGGGGCGGAAAAAAAAATGATCGCCGCCATCGACCGCGCCAAGGAAGCCGGGGATACTCTGGGCGGAGTCGTGGAGGTTATCGTGCAGGGTGCTCCGGTGGGGCTGGGAAGCCATGTGCACTGGGACAGGCGCCTCGATGGAAGGCTGGCGGGCGCGGTCATGAGCATTCAGGCGTTCAAGGGGGTTGAGATCGGCCTCGGATTCGAGGCTGCCCGCCTTCCCGGATCGATGGTGCATGACGAAATCGGTCATGACGAGAGGGGGTTCTTTCGCCGGACCAATCGCGCCGGGGGAATCGAGGGGGGGATGACCAATGGTGAACCGATCATCGTCCGCGGAGCGATGAAGCCGATTCCCACGCTCTACACTCCCCTGCAGACCGTCGACATGAATACCAAGGAACCTTTCAAGGCCACCGTGGAGCGCTCCGACATCTGTGCCGTTCCGGCGGCTGCCGTCGTGGCCGAGGCGGTGGTGGCTATCGAGATGGCGGGGGCCATGCTGGAGAAGTTCGGCGGCGACTCCATGGAGGAAGTCAGGGAGAATGTGGTTGCCTACCGAAGGCACGTCACTGAATTTTGATGGCGTTGCAGAAAATCCGCCCTACGGCGTTACGGCGTTTTTTCAGGACCTCGACATACCTGATGTATGCCTTCGCTCCTGAAAAACCACCAAGCCTTGTAGGACGAAATTTTTGCTTAGCCATCCTCTGAGTTTTGCGAAGGCATCAATTTTGAAACGATAGGAAGGTCTTGAATGCTGGAAAAACTGACGGTAGGTCTTTGCGAGAGAAGCTATCCCATCTGGATAGGTGACGGCATTCTGGATCGGGCAGCGGAGGCCCTCGAAGAAGCGGGGTTTCCCCGCACTATCGCCGTCATCAGCAATCCCACTGTCCATGCCCTTTACGGTCAACATTTTCTCGACGTTCTGCACGGGGCAAATTTAAAGGCCTCGGTGATTCTGGTCCCCGACGGGGAAGAACATAAGAATCTGGATACCCTCAAGACGATTTATGACGGCCTGATCGAAAAGGGGCTCGACCGTTCCTCCGGGCTTGTCGCACTGGGGGGAGGGGTCATCGGGGATATCACCGGATTTGCCGCCGCGACTTACCTTCGCGGCATCCCTTATGCCCAGTTTCCCACCACACTCCTGTCGCAGGTCGACAGCTCGGTCGGCGGAAAGACGGGAGTCAACCACCCTCTCGGCAAGAATCTGATCGGCGCTTTTTACCAGCCGCTGCATGTCCATATCGATGTGAACACTCTTTCGACCTTGCCGCGGCGGGAGTTTGCGGCCGGAATGGCCGAGGTGGTCAAATACGGCATCATTCGCGATCGCTCCTTTTTCGACTGGTTGTCGGCCGCCAGGGGTGGTTTGCAGAGCCTGGAATGCGATGCACTGGTACAGGCGGTAAAGAGATCTTGCCAAATCAAGGCGAATGTTGTAGAAAATGATGAAAAAGAAAGCTCCCTGAGGGCGATTCTCAATTACGGCCATACCTTTGGCCACGCAGTGGAAACGCTCAGCGGTTATGGCGAGGTGCGGCACGGAGAAGCCGTCGCGATCGGTATGGTCGTTGCCGCCATGATTTCCCGTGAACTCGGCTTATGCTCACGGGACGATGTTGCGGTCATTCGTGATCTTCTGGCCTCTTTCAATCTTCCGGTGAATCCTCCCGCTTTTTCATTGGATGCCTTTCTGGCAGCCATGGGTCGCGACAAAAAGGTAAAAGCAGGGGTCCTGCGCCTGGTCCTCAACCGGGGCATCGGGGATTGTCTGATCAGGGAAGTCGCGGACCCGGAGGCCCTTTTCGGAGCCGTTTTGCCTTCCTTATCGCAGAAATAGGTGAATATGTCCGAAACTGCCGCACCTTCTCTTCTGGGTAAAATCGCAGGCTATACAGAGATTCTGGCCAAGGATCCCCGTTCGAACATTTTTGTACCGCTCTCGGAAGCCTACCGGCAGATGGGCATGCTAGACGATGCCCTCGAAATCGTGTCGAAAGGCGTCCGAACACTCCCTTCCTACGCTCCGGGCTACACGGCTCTCGGGCGCATTCAGGTCCAGAGGGGGGCACGCGGGGAAGCCGTTGCCGCATTTGAAAAAGCCATTGAGCTGGACAGGGAAAACCTCCCTGCTCTGAAGGGGCTGGCCAGTCTTAAGCTGCAAGACGGTGACAGGGAACAAGCCAGGCTGCTGCTGCTGCGCTTGGCCGCGATCAAGCCCGACGATGCGGCGGTGCAAAAAACCCTCAGGCATCTGGCCGGAACCTCTTCGGCTTCCCCGTCAAGCCCAGGCGAAACCACTCAAGTGAAAAACCAGCCTTTTTCGCCTTCGAACCCTTCTCCCAAGCCGGGAGCTCCCATTTCAACGCCCACCATCGCCGAAATCTACATCAAACAGGGCTTCCCCAAACGGGCGCTGAAGGTCTACCGGGATCTGCTCGATGCCGATCCGCATAATGAATCGATACGGCAAAAACTGATCGCCCTGAAGAAGAGCCTTGCCGTTGCGGAACAGCAGGAACTCCGGGAGATTCCGGTCATGGATTCCGCCGATTCCGCTCAGAATCCGCCGGCGGCGACGCCGGAGCCGGTGAAAACAAGCGCCGGAGCCGACGCATACGCCGAGAAGCTGGAACTCTGGCTAACCTCGATTCAAAAGGGGAGGAAGCATGTTCAGTGAAATTCTGGAGGGGATCGTGGAAGGGACCAGCGGTGGAGTCGGAGCCGTCCTGATGGGGTATGACGGCATCGCCATAGAGCAGCACTTCAAACCCTGCGGAGGCGTCGATCTGCATATGATCGCCGTCGAGTATGCCAATGTACTCAAAGAAATCAAGAAGACGGCGGAAATCCTCAACACCGGCATCATGCAGGAGGTTTCGATTCAGACCGAGCGGTTCCAGGTGGTAATCCGCACCCTGACCGACGAGTATTTTGTGGCGCTCACCCTGGAGAGAACGGGCAATTTCGGCAAGGGGCGTTATCTGCTCATGCGTGAGGCGGCAAACCTCAAAGAGGCTCTGGCCTGAAGGGACAGTGATGGAAATACTCGTTCTGCATGGTCCCAATCTTAATCTCCTCGGCAGCCGCGAACCCGAAGTTTACGGTTTCGAGACCCTGGAGGATATCAACGGTCGCCTGGCCGCCGTGGCCGGGGAGATGGGAGTATCGGTGACCTGCTTTCAATCCAATCACGAAGGGGAGCTCATCGACCGCATACATCAGGCCCGAAAAGACGGGGCGGCCGGAATCATCATTAATCCCGGCGGCTTCACCCATACCAGCATCGCCCTGCGGGATGCCCTCTCCGCCGTGGCCCTGCCGGCGGTCGAGGTGCACCTTTCCAACATCCATGCCCGCGAAACATTTCGCCATCATTCCTATATCGCCCCTGTCGTCCTCGGGCAGATCTGCGGTTTCGGCCCCGCGGGTTACCTCCTCGGCCTGCGCGGACTTTTATTCACTTTAAAAAAATAATCATTGAGAATAAAAAAGACCTATGGTAGAAGACAGAGCCCCCCGGGCACGGCAGCTTCTTGAAAAATGCGAACTGGATGCGTTTGTTTTCTTCGATCCATCCAATATCCGCTATCTCTGCGGTTTCACCGGAACCGACGGGGCTCTGGTGGTCTCCAGGGAAAAGGACTGTTTTCTGACCGACTCCCGCTACACCACCCAGGCTCGCGCGCAGGTGGCTGCCGACCAGATTCGTGAATACAGCGTCAAGATCGACGGGGTCATTTCTCTGATCCAGGAACTGGATGTCCGGCGGGTCGGTTTCGAATCCGAAACGCTTCCCTTTGCTCAGGCCAAGAAACTTCAGGAGAAGGGAAAATCGGAACTGACATGGGTTCCGATCGGCGAAGAGGTCCTTTCCCTCAGGGGGGCGAAGGGCCCTTCCGAGATCGATGCGCTGCTTGAGGCCACCCGTATTTCAGCCGAGGCCTTTGAAGAGATTCTGCCCCTTGTCCGTCCCGGCGCCGTAGAGAAAGAGATCGCCCTCGCCCTGGAATTCGCCATGAAACGCCGGGGTGGAGAGGAAAAGGCCTTTGATTTCATCGTGGCCTCCGGATTCCGGGGAGCCCTGCCCCATGGCATCGCCTCGGATAAGGTGATCGCGTCTGGAGAGCTGGTCACCTTCGATTTCGGCACCCGTTTTGCCGGTTACCACTCCGACGAAACGGTGACGGTCGCGGTGGGAGAGGTCCCCTCCCGGCTGCGGGAGATTTTCGACACGGTGCTTCACGCCCATGATCTCGCCATCGCCCAGGTGCGCCCCGGCGTGGCTCTCAAGGATATCGATTCCGTTGCCCGCCGCCATATCGCCGGGCGCGGATACGGAGATTACTTCGGCCATGGCCTTGGCCACGGGGTCGGGCTGGAGGTGCACGAGTACCCCACCGTTTCTCCCCGTTCGGAAACAGTGGCCGAAGAAGGAATGGTCATCACCATCGAACCGGGCATTTATATCCCGGAACTTGGGGGCGTCCGGATCGAAGACATGGTTCAGGTGACGACCGACGGCTGCCGCCCGCTGACCCGTATCCCCAAAACGTTCCGCACGCTTCCGGTCTGACCGGAAACCGTTCACGACGGCGCGAGGCGCCGCGATTGCAGTCGTAAAGACAATCCCCGAAGGAGGAAAGATTCCATGGATATCAAAGACCTTAAAACCCTGATCAAAATGGTGACGGATACCGATATCACCGAATTCGAAATGGAAAACGCCGACGAAAAGATCATCATCAAGCGGGGCAAGGAGCAGGAGATCTTGCATGTGGCCGCGCCTCAGCCCTATTATCACCAGACTCCTCCCGCTCCCGCAGCCGCAGCGCCCGCGCCTCCGGCAGCAGCGGCCGAACCGGCGGCCGTAGCGGCTCCCCTGGAAAAAGGAGAAATCGTTACCTCTCCCATCGTCGGAACCATGTACTGGGCGCCTTCTCCCGATTCCGATCCGTACGTCACCGTCGGGCAGATCGTGGAGAAGGGGCAGGTTCTCTGCATTGTCGAGGCAATGAAACTCATGAATGAAATCGAAGCCGAGTTCAAATGCAAAATCCTTGAAGTCGTCAAGGCCAATGCCGAGCCGGTGGAATTCGGTGAGCCGCTTTTCCGGGTTGAACGACTCTAAAGCCAGGTAAAAGGTAAAAGGAAAAAGGTAAAAGGCACCTTCACCTGTTTTTGGAGAAAAGATATGTTTCATAAGATTCTGATCGCCAACCGGGGGGAAATCGCCCTCCGGATCATCCGGGCCTGCAAGGAACTCGGCATCAAGACGGTCGCGGTGCATTCGAATGTGGACAGTGAAGCGCTCCACGTCAAACTGGCCGACGAGAGCATCTGCATCGGACCTGCGCCGAGCATTAAGAGCTACCTCAACATGAAGGCGCTGATCAGCGCGGCGGAAGTCGTTGATGCGGACGCCATTCACCCCGGCTACGGTTTTCTCTCGGAGAATTCCGAATTCGCCGAGATCTGCGCCAACTGCGGGCTCACCTTTATCGGACCCACTCCCGAGAACATGCGCCTGATGGGGGACAAGATCAGCGCCCGGCAGACCGTTATCGCCGCCGGCGTGCCTATCCTGCCGGGCACCAAAGAGGGGGTCCATTCGGCTGAAGAGGCCAAAAAGATTGCCGGCGAAATCGGCTACCCGATCATCATCAAGGCGACCGCCGGCGGCGGCGGCCGGGGGATGAAGGTGGTTCACTCTCCGGCCCATATCGGCAACGCCTTCGCCGCCGCCCGTTCGGAAGCACAGGCCGGCTTCGGCAACCCTGAAGTCTATATCGAAAAATACTGCGAACGTCCCCGGCACGTCGAGATTCAGATTCTGGCCGACAAACACGGCAATGCCATTCATCTCGGGGAGCGCGACTGCTCCATTCAACGCCGGCATCAGAAACTCATCGAGGAAGCCCCCTGTCCGGTCCTGAGCCCGGCTCTGCGCAAGAAAATGGGGGATTGCGCCGTCGCTGCAGCCAAGGCGGTCAATTACTCGAGTGTCGGGACCATGGAATTCCTTCTCGATGCCGACAACAATTTCTACTTCATGGAAATGAACACCCGGGTCCAGGTGGAGCATCCGGTGACCGAGATGGTCACCGGAATCGACATCATCAAGGAACAGATCCGCAGCGCCGCCGGTCTTCCGCTGCGGTTCAAACAGTCAGATATCAAGATCAACGGCCATTCCATCGAATGCCGCATCAATGCCGAAGACCCGATAAAGTTCACCCCTTCGCCCGGAAAGATCGTCGGGTATCACACTCCCGGGGGACTCGGCGTGCGGGTGGACAGCGCGGTGTACGACCAGTACACCGTTCTGCCCCATTACGATTCGATGATCGCCAAGCTCATCGTTCATGCCGATACCCGCGAGGAAGCCATCAAGCGCATGGCCAGGGCTCTCGATGAGTACATCATCGAGGGGATCAAGACCACCATTCCCTTCCATCAGCGGATCATGGCGAACAAGGAGTTCATCGAGGGGGCCGTCGACACCGGTTTTCTGGAACGACTTGTCCTCTGAATCGAGCCTGCCGGGGCCGGGGCAACGCCCCGGCCCCTTCGTTTTTGAGGTGGATGAATGACCGCACCGCCGTGGCGGTTGATCCGCTCGGAATTCCGAAGCGGCGCCGAAAACATGGCTGTGGACGAAGCCCTGCTCGAGGCCGTGGCCCGGGGGCTTTCCGGGCCGGTGCTTCGCCTTTATCGATGGGCTCCCCCCACGGTGACCCTGGGGTATTCCCAGCGGGGGGCGGAGGTCGTCAACCTCGAGGCCTGCCGGGATCTCGGTCTCGCAGTGGTGCGGCGGTGCACGGGAGGACGTGCCGTTCTCCACGATCACGAGGTGACCTATGCGGTCATCTCGCCGGAGCGCAGCGCAGTCTTTCCGGGGGGGATCCTGGAAAACTACAAGGTGATCGCCGGCGTATTGCGGCGGACTCTTGAACTCTCCGGGCTGGCGGCCGAGATGGCACCGGGCCGAAGCCATGGCGCCAGTGGGGAGGGTGTCCAGCAGACCGCCTGCTTTACCGCTCCTTCGAGCTACGAGCTGGTCTGCCGGGGATGCAAGGTGACGGGCAGCGCCCAGAAGCGTCATGGAAGCGCATTTCTCCAGCACGGTTCGATCCCGGTGGAGATGGATCTGGAGCGGCTCTTCCTCGCCCTGGATACCCGCCGGCATACCAGTGCCGCTGCCGGCGGACGGCTCCTGGGCCGAAGCATCGGGTGGATGAACCGCTGGCTGGAGAGCCCCGTCACCGTCTCCGATGTTGAAGACCGGCTTGTGGCCGCATGCGCAGAGGTCTGGGGTATCCGGTACATCGAATCCGGGCTCACGGCCGCTGAGGAGGCCAGGGCTGTTTTGCTGAAGGAAAAATATGCCGATCCATCCTGGAATTTGAAGGGAATCGGTTGACGCGTGCCGCGGCATCTCGCTGTTACGCTGTAAATCAATGAGATATTGAAAGGAGATGCTATTATGAAGAGGTTTGCAGTATCCATGACGATTCTGTTTACCGCTCTTTTGCTGACGGGCATGGGCGGACTGGGAGGGGGGCCTGAAGGGACGGTTCCGGAAACCAAGGAAAATATCAAGGCCCGGGTGTTCGATCGCTCGGGAGCAGTGGCCGAACTGAGTCAGTTTTCCATGGACGGAAATGTTTTTCTCATGGGAAAGTTCGGAGACGGTGAAGTCACGGTGTTTTTCAAGGACCTTCGAGGAGTCGATTTCAATCAGGTCACAGGCGAGTACATTCCGGCAAAGCTCCAACTCGATTCCGGAGATGCCCTGGATCTGAAGATCAGGAAGCGGGCGGTTTTTTACGGCAGCACCGGTTTCGGGGCCTACCAGATCAGGGCAAGGGACATCAAACGGATCGAGTTTCCAGAGGGTGAAGGCTGACATGACCTGCACCTAGGCTGCAGGGTCGAAACCCACTAACATCCCGGCCCTTGTATTCCCCGTTTCAATTGCGTTACATTGATGCGTCTTGTTTCCCGAATAGCCATAGGTACCATGAGCCGCCATCTCTTTACCGGACTTCTTGTGCTTAGTCTCGTTCTTCCCGCCCGGGCGGAACGTCTCGATTTGAGAGAATCCGAACGCCTGGCTCTCGAGCGCAACCTGAACCTGCGGGCCGAGACTTTCGACACCATGGCCTCGGAAGCGGCAGTTCGCAAGGAATACGGGATCTATGATCCCCTGGCTGAAGCCAGTGTGTCCGAGGGAACAAGCCGCGAGCGAACCATCTTCATCTTTCAGGGCGGGTTGGTCGGCAAGCAGGTTATCGACTTCCGCCGAGCCGACTTCTCCCTGACCCAGAGACTCCCCACAGGTGCCGATCTCGTTGCCGCCTTCACAAATCTGCGCGAGGACAGCAACCTTCCTACCCGCACCTTCGATCCCTCTTACAACAACGAGCTTAAATTCTTCCTGCTCCAGCCGCTCCTGAGGGATTTCGGCCGCACGGTGACCGAGCAGGGGATCCTCTTCGCCATCAAGGACCGTGAAATTGCGGTCCAGGATCTCAGGGAAAGAGCGTTCGACATTCTGTCCCAGGTGCGAAATGCCTATTTCGACGTTCTGCGCTACCGCGACGAGCTGACGTACCGGGAGGCGTCGGTGGACCTGGCGAAGAAAGTCCTGGCTGAGAACCGGGCCCGGGTCGATGTGGGGGTGCTGGCGCCCGTCGAAATCCTTGAGGCAGAGGTCGGACTGAAGCTGCGCGAGGGGGAATTGCTCGATGCAGAGCGTGCCTATCTGGATTCCCTGGATAATCTGGCCGTGCTGCTCAATGTGCCCGCCCCTGTCGAAGTGACGGGCGAGGAGCTTGGCCAGCCGGAAATCGAGACCCACGAGGAGGAAGGGTTCCGTTCAGCCCTGGAAAAGAGGCCGGACATCCGTCGCCGCCTTAAGGAGATCGAGCGTCTTGATCTCGAAAGCAAGATTGCCCGCAACCAGACCCTGCCTGCTGTTGATCTCTTCGCCAGTTATTCGCACAAAGGCCTCGGTGGGGAGTACAACGATGCCATGGACGACATCGCCTCAAATGATTTTGAGAACTGGGAGGTTGGCCTCAACCTTTCCTATCCCATCGGTAACCGGGAAGCCCGTAACGAATACCTACGCACCCGCCTTCGTCTCAAAGGGAGCCATGCCCGGTTGGCCCTGCTCAAAGAAGAGGTCCTCAACGAGATACGGGCCGCTATCCGTCTTCTGGATGTCAGTGCCAAGAAAATCGAGGTGGCTTCGCGCGGGCGGGACTTGGCCGAAGAACAGTTGCGCACCTTGCTCAAACGCAAGGAGGTCGGCTTGGCCACCACCCGCGACGTACTGGAAGGGGAAGAGGATCTGGCAGAGGCGAGGACCGAGCTCACTGCTGCTCTCGCCGATTACAACAAGGCGGTGACCGATTATCTCAGGGGCACCGGAAAGCTGCTGGAACATGAAGGGGTCCGCTTCACCGCCGCGGTCGATCCCGACGACGAGAGTTCCCTTCTGGGAATGGACGCTCAATGACTCTCACTATCGGACACATTACCTACGCCAACTGCGCCCCTTTTTTCCATTATCTCCCCGCCGCAGGCTTCTCCGGGGAAATCGTGCCCGGAGTCCCCTCGCGGCTGAACAGGATGTTGGCCGATGGCGAACTCGACGCCAGTCCGTCCTCCTCCTTCGAATATGCCCGCAACTGGCAGGAATACCTCCTTCTCCCGGGACATTCCATCAGTGCTTTCGGGCCGGTGAAGAGCGTCCTCCTCTTCTCCCCCCGTCCCTTGGAGGAGCTGCAGGGGATAGAAATCGCCCTGACCGGCGAATCGGCCACCTCGGTCAACCTGATGAGGATTCTGCTGAAGGAATTCCTCGGACACGGAGAGGTAAACTGCCGGGTTCCAGAGCGGCCGGTGGAAGAAATTCTCGCCGAAGGCAGTCCGGCGCTGCTGATCGGCGACCGGGCCCTGAAGGCCTCACTGGAGAAGGTGGAGGGGCGGTGCGTCTATGATCTCGGCGAACTCTGGCAGCGCTGTACCGGGCTGCCTTTCGTCTTCGCCCTGTGGATACTCAGGCGGCAGTCGGCCCTGGAAAAGCGCAGGGAGATAATCGACCTGCTGGCGCAACTGGCCGAGTCCCGGAGGAGGGCCTTTGCCTCTCTGGAAAAGCTGGCGGCGGAGAGCCCCGAGCGTCAGTGGATGGGTGAGGAAGGGCTGGCCGATTACTGGCGGTGCATGTCCTACGAGCTGACCGAGGACCACATTGCAGGGCTGCAACTCTTCTTCCGGCTCTCCGTCAAGCACGGCCTGCTCGATCAGGTCCCTGAAATCCGGTTCTTCGAATGATTCTCCTCCGGAAGGGAAGGGGGCCTTTTCCTTGACACCGAAGGCGCAAATCGACTATTAATATCCACCTCTTTGCCCGGGTGGCGGAACTGGCAGACGCAAGGGACTTAAAATCCCTCGGCTTTGGCCGTACGGGTTCGATTCCCGTCCCGGGCACCACTTCAAAGTAACAAAAATTAAGGGATTATTAGCCAGTGTTTGGCTGACACCATGATTGTTTTTAACGGTTATTCGGCCGATCCCTGTGACAAATGCGTGATCGCTGGCTACAACACATGGCAACTCAGAATTATCTGAATGGACTAACTAAACGGGACACTAGCTTAGCTATGGTCGAAGTCTTACCGCTATTGAGAAATCAGTTATGTTCTTTATTTATTTAATAACACCCAAGGCCTTAAAAAGGTTTTTTGGGTATTCACTATTACCTTCTATATTCATCATCTCTTGGGTAGAATAATATTTTTTTGAATAGAGTTTATTTTCTTTAAAATAATAGACTGATATTTTTTCTCCCTTGTTGTAGATTGCCAGCTGTTCTTTCTTCCTTGGGATAATGTTTTTTGTTGGCACTCCTTCTGTTCGGATAATATCTGTAAATGTTAAATCTTGCTGAATAACGTTTAATTCATCTGTTTTTTGATCTAAATTTGTGACATTCGCTTGGGACTGCAATTCTTTTTTAGATGCTTCTTCAAAAGATGGTTTCTGGTTTTTTTGGCTAGTTTCACAGGCTCCCAAACTTAAAACAACAAACAACAAAATAAACCCTCGCATAAGAATCCTCCTCATTGAAATATCCTGCAAGTCTCATGTGCAATTATTGGCCGACCCGCGGTTGACAAAAGTATATAATATAAAAAATAAATTTCCGACAAAGATTTTCCTGGTGTCCCGGTCGGCGAGCCGCAGGAGGTGGAATTCGTAATCCGAGAGAATGCGCGCATGTTCCAGCACTATGTTTCCCAACTGACCCTCTGGCGCCGAATGCGCTGAAATATAAAATAAGGAGTGGGATTCTGATTCCTGGCATCCAGACAGGGACTACACGGGATTGTGACAAGCGAACAGGCCAAACATAACGCGGCCCCTGGTAGCACTCAGGGGCCGCGTTATGTTTTTCGGAAATCTTCCTTCATCACCAACAGGCTAGTTCTTCAGCTGCCTACCACGCCGCTTCCAACCCCAAAATCAGGGAAATTCCGGCGATAGAAAGAAGCCTCGATAATGTTGCTCTGGATTTTTGTACCCCCTGGGGCATAACTCGCCGCGACCTGGCATCGTTTTGCAAATTGCTTCAATTTATCCTGCCGAAAAATTCCAAAGGTTTTCTCCCAATTCCTTCGTACAGAATCCGTAGATCTCATAAACCATTTTCCTGACACTGCACTCCATCCGGCTGACCGGCAGGTTTATCCCCTGGCCATGTGCACGGTGAGCATCCTTGGCGTGGCTGTCAGAATCCATAGTTGTTAAGTGCCACGACATCGTGGACGGATTTTCGTGCCACAACATCGTGGACACTCAATGGATTAACGTAGTCGGTAATCGAACTCATCTACCTGGGTTTTTTCCACGAAGACTTTCAGTTTCTGCTCTTTGAC
>NZ_KI421415.1:174581-216944 GCF_000472285.1 Desulfuromonas sp. TF | reverse complement strand
CTCCCGACTCCCGACTCCTAAACTATTTCTTCAGTTCAATCCCGAATGACTTGATTTTGCGGTGCAGGTTGGATCGCTCGATTTCAATGGCTTCGGCGGTGCGGGAAACGTTCCAGTCGTTTTCTTCCAGTTTCTGAATGAGGAAATCCTTTTCGAACTCTTCCCGTGCTTCCCGGAAGGTAAAGGTCTGGCCCGCCGATGGAGTGCCTTGCCCTTTAGCCCCTTGGCGTCTGCCGGTAATGGCTACCGGCAGATTTCTCTCTGATATGATCGTTTCGGGGGTCATGATAGCCAGGCGTTCGATAATGTTTTTTAGCTCACGCACATTTCCCGGCCAGGAGTAACTGACCATGGCATCCAGTGCTTCGGCAGTCAGGGATTTTGTCTCCCGACTCTCCTTGCTGCAAAAAAATTCGAGAAAATGGTGGGTCAGTTTAGGGATGTCCTCTATCCGGTGACGCAGGGGAGGAACGTGGAATGGCAGAACATTGAGGCGATAATAGAGGTCTTCTCGGAAATTCCCGGTTCGGATTTCCTCGTCCAGATCTTTGTTGGTTGCGGCGATCACCCGGACATCCACCTCGATGGTCCGATGTCCTCCGACCCTTTCGAATTTGCGCTCCTGGAGGATCCGCAGCACCTTGGCCTGGGTTTTGAGACTCATGTCTCCAATCTCATCCAAAAACAGAGTTCCTTCGTGTGCCTGATCGAACTTCCCCTTGCGCTGGGCCGTAGCTCCGGTGAAGGCTCCCTTCTCATGTCCGAAGAGCTCTGATTCTATCAACTCCTCGGGAATTGCGGCACAGTTCACTTCGATGAATGGTTTCTCCCGGCGGTGGGACTGGTGATGGATGGCCCTGGCCACCAACTCCTTGCCGGTTCCGTTCTCTCCTGTGATCAGGACCCATCCCGATGTCGGGGCGGCGATGGAAATTTGTTCCTTCAAGTGCCTAATGGCCGGACTGTCGCCTATCATCTCATAATCTTTGGCGAGTCTGGCTCTCAGAGAGCGGTTTTCCTCCACCAACTGACCGATCTTCATGGCGTTCTGCACGCCGAGAAGAACCTTTTCAAGGGAAAGAGGTTTCTCAATGAAATCGTAGGCGCCCAGTTTGGTTGCCTTGACCGCCGTCTCTATGGTGCCATGCCCGCTCATCATGATCACCAATTGCTCGGGATGTCCCTCCCGGATGCGTTGAAGGGTTTCCAGACCGTCCATTCCAGGCATCCATATGTCGAGGAGAACGAGATCGGGATTGTCCTCCTTGACCAGATTCAGACCCTCTTCCCCGTTCGGGGCGAAAAGGGTCCGGAATCCCTCATCCTGAAGGATCCCCTTCAGGCTCTCGCGAATGCTTTGTTCGTCATCAACAATGAGTATGGTTTTCATGTCGCAAACGACTCCTAGAGTATCTCAGGCTGGCAGATTGTTGCCGTTGAGCGGAAATTCAACGATGAACCGAGTGCCTCGGGGGGTATTGTCCTTGACCCGTATGTAGCCGTTATGGTCGGAGATGATGGTGGAAACAATGGCCAAACCGAGTCCGGTCCCTGACTTTTTGGTGGAAAAATATGGTTCGAAAAGTCGTGGCTTATCTTCCGGCGGGATACCGCACCCGGTATCGGCTACGGTGAAGGTTACCATTTGTAGAGCCGGATTGAAACTGGATGCAACTACAATGGAGCCTTGCCCCTCATTGGCGCTGACCGCGTTGTCCAGAAGATTGATGAGCACACGCTTGATCTGCTCCCGGTCAAGACTGAAGATGGGAATTCGGCGATCGGGGTGAAAGGAAAACTCGATTTCCTTGTGTCCCTCCTGAAACAGTACCAGCGCTTCGGCAAGAATGGCATTCAGGTCGTTGGGCGATGGATGGCCGGCAGGCATCCGGGCGAAGCTCGAAAACTCGTTGACCAGGTTTTTAAGTTCATCCACCTGTTTGATGATCATCATGGTGCATTCGTCAAAGACGGTATCATCTTCGGCGAAACGCTCCAGATAGCGGCGACGAAGGCGTTGAGCCGAAAGCTGGATGGGAGTCAGAGGGTTCTTGATCTCGTGGGCGATGCGGCGCGCCACTTCGCGCCAGGCCGCCATGCGTTGGGCCTTTATCAAATGGCTGAGATCATCGAATACCACCACGGTGCCCATGAATTCACCATTTTCATCGCGTAAGGTGGTGACGTTGACCAAAAGGGTGACCTTACTGTCCTGAACAGGAAGGGTGATCTGTTTGCGAATGGAGTTTTTCCCTGAGTTGAGCAATTCTCTGAGGAAATCCTTGATCAGCGGTAGGTGTTCGGTGCCGACGACTTCTCTGAAATTTTTTCCCAGGACGTTCCCCGTTTTGATCTTGAGGAGTTTTTCCGCCGAGTTGTTGATGGTGGTCAGGTTTCCCTGTTTGTCCATCGAAATGACCCCGGCGGTAACGTTTTTCAAAACGATCTCCATATATCGGCGACGCCGTTCCAATTCCAGGTTGGAAATTTTTAGCTCATTGTTCGCTTCCCTGATCTCCCTCTGTCCATGGCGGAGATCGGCGGTCATCATGTTGAAAGCATAGACCAAGGTGCCTATTTCATCATCGCTTTGGACGTCGATCCGGACGTCCAGATCCCCTCCGGCCACCTGATTGGTGGCTTCAGCCAGCCGCTGAATAGGCACTGTGATCTCCCGGGCGAGATGAAAGCCGAACCATGTCGCCAGAAATATGATAACCAGGGCGATCAGGAGAAGGACGATGACGTATCCTTTTTGTATTTTGCCTTTAAGCAGTTTGGTGCTTTTATATTGCTCGAAGGAACTGGAGATTTCCTTCATCTTGTTCACCAGCGAATAGGGGACATAATAATTAACCACCACCACCCCTACGACATCCTTCGGGTTCCAGTTCGAATAGACTGGAACGATGCCCCGAATGAGATCGGCCTTGCCGATAGGGGTGATTCGGGAGAACCGGTTGCCCTGCAGTGCTTCGCGAATGTTATCCGAGCCTGGATCGGTGAATTCGGCCGTCGGGACCTGGGGATTGGCGGCCCGGACCAGCTCTTCATAGGTGGAGGAAAAAACTTCAACTATCCCAAGGTTATATTCCTGCTGTTTCTGTTTAATCACCTCTGCAAGCGCTGGAAGATTTTCCTGATTGAGCAACTTCTCTTCTTTGACAATTCGAGCCACCTGCTCGGCATAGTATAGAGCATTAGCAGCCGAGTTCTTGTAGTATGTCTGGGCCACTTCCAGAGACTCTTGCAAAGAGGACTCAATCTGGGTATTGAACCAGTTTTCGATCGAGTTGGTGATAAAACCGGCGGAGACGAAGAAGAGCAACATGGTGGGAACAAGAGAAAGGGCGACGAAGGCCACGACCAGCTTGGTGCGCAGGCGGGCACCTGGTACGTTTCGTTTCCTCTCGATGATCAGTTTGAAGAAATTTCGGAAAACCAGAAAGAGGAAGAGAATGATGAGCAGAATATTGATATTGATGAGCGCCAGGACCAGAATGCTGTTGGCTACCGGAATCTTGGAAGTGAGCTCGAACAGCCTGGTTTCAAAACCGGAGAGGAAAATGACCAGTATGACGATCAGAAGAGTCAGAACCCATTCCCTGCGGCGTTTTCTTTTTTCAGCAGTTTTAGGATCCCGGCTGGCGGGGAAGAATTTCATGCGGCTCCTCGCAGGCTAAAGTCTAAACGTTTAATTTTAGGCCAATAACAGGCCTAAATGCAAGGCCCAATAAGACAAAAAGGCAGCCGTCAGGCTGCCTTTGAAATCGATGGAATCAGGGAAAATTAGGAGGTCAGATTTTGGAGAAAGCCAGTTCGGAGGAGAAGACCGGAGCCCCGGTATGTAGTGCCGAACGAAGATCCTCCTCGGAAAACTCGACGAGTTTCCAGCATTCTGGAGAGGCCAGAATTTTCCCCACCATCTGGTGATTGATGTCGTGGCCGGCCTTGAAAGCCTTGATGTGCCCTAGGATGGGATGACCCAGGAGACTGAAATCCCCAATTGAATCAAGAATTTTATGGCGGACGAATTCATCCTGGAAACGAAGACCTTCGGGATTGAGAATGCTGTCTTCGCCTATGACAACGGCATTGTCGAGCGAACCTCCACGGGCCAGCCCGTTAGCCTTCAGGTACTCCACCTCCTTGAGAAATCCGAAGGTTCTGGCCGGAGCGATGTCCCGGCAGAAGAGTTCCTGTGAGAATTTAATGGATCGCTGCTGCAGGGAGATGCAGGGATGGTCGAAAGCAATGTCAAAAGTTATGCGGAAAAAGCGTGAAGGAATCAACGTGACCCGCTTTTCACCGTCGATCAGCGTGATCGGTTTGCGGATGGCAAGGTACTTACGGCTGCGGGGAAGGCTTCGAATGCCGGCATTGCGAAGCAGGTCGCAGAAAGGAGCGGCGCTGCCGTCCATGACGGGTACTTCGGGACCGTCGATATCGATATGAAGATTATCGATGCCGAAGGCAGACAGAGCGGCCAGAAGATGTTCCACCGTCGAGACGCTCAATCCTCCCTTGCCGAGTACGGTGGCAAGGCGAGTATCGACCACGTTGGCTGAAACGGCTTCGATGCTGACGGTCCGCTCGCCTTCGGTGCGATGGAAAACAACGCCGGTTCCTGCTTCCGCTGGACGCAGGGTCATGCTGATCCGGTGGCCTGAGTGTAGGCCGATCCCGGAAATCATTAACGGGTGTGCTATGGTGCATTGGTAAATCATAGAAAGGTACATCCTCCTTCAATTAATCACATAGAGCATCTGTGCTGGATGCTTGCAAGGATCCTGCCATTGAGTTTGAAATTTTCAATCCTTTGAAAATACAGAGGAAACTTTACCGATGAAGAGAGTGGAAAGGGGTATTTGTTGCAAATATGCAAGAACGTGTGTTTGTGGCACCACACTTTACAGGCGTCCGGAGCGGAGAATGGCGATGGCAAGCCAGAGTCCGAGAAAGCCGGCAATGGAATAACCGAGAAATCCCAGGATGGGGAATCCGAAAAGGAGGGGGCCTTTTTCGGTCTGCATGATGAGGGAGGAACCGACGATGAGAGCGGCAATGAGCAGGCTGAAGGAGAGTCGGTTACTCGATTTGTCCAGGTCGGAAATCAGCCTCTCAAGTCCCCGGTGCTCAAGGTCGATCTTGAATTTGTTGCGATTGATGCGATTTATGAATTCCTTGAAATCCCGTGGGAAACTCCTGGCGAGGGCGCCATATGCGATAAACGTGCGGGTGAATTCCCGGGTTATACTGGCGGGCGCTTTCCGCTCGCGGAACAATTTTTCCATAAAGGGTCTGAGGTGGACAATCATGTTGAATTCGGGATCAAGCTGGCGTCCGACTCCTTCCATGGTGACCAGGGCCTTGGCCAGGAGCATCAGGTCGGCGGGAAATTTGATCCGGTACTCAACAAGAATTTCGACAAAATCGGCCAGCAGTTTTCCGGCATTGACTTCCTGCAGAGGGAGGTCGTAGTAGTCGTCGATCATTTCGCTGAGATCGCGCTGAAGATCCTTGGCTCTTGTCTCGTCGGAGAGCTCCCCGGAGAAAAGGAGTTGGGAGATGATGAGCTCAACGTCCCGGTGCAGCACCGCCATGAGCAAGTCGACGAGCTGAAATTTGAGCGTCTCGTCAAGTCGCCCGACCATGCCGAAGTCGAGCATGCATATAGTATTGTTCTCCAGGACGAAAATGTTGCCAGGGTGCGGGTCTCCATGGAAAAAGCCGTGGACCAGCACCTGTTTGAGAAACGCATCCGCCCCGTAGCGAGCGATGATCTTGGGGTCGGCGCCGGCGGAGGCCAGCCGTAAAGAATCCGAGACCTTGATCCCGTCGATGAATTCCATGGTCAGGACCGATTCGCCCGTGTAATCCCAGAAGACATGGGGGACGTGCATGGTGGGATCATCGGCGAAGTTGGCGGCAAACCGATCTATGGTATAGCCTTCCCGGGCGAAATCCATTTCCCGGCTGATGGTTCGGCGAAATTCTTTGACGATTTTGATCGGATCGAGGAGATCGCCGGTGGGAAGATGACGCTCGATGAGGTAAGCCAGGCCCATGAGGATGTCCAGATCCGTTTCCACCACCTCCTTGATCCCGGGACGGCGGACCTTGATCACCACCTCCTCACCGCTTTTCAGGAGACCGCGATGAACCTGGGCGATGGAAGCGGCGGCAATGGGAATAGGAGAGAATTCGGCGAACATCTCGGTCAGAGGATAGCCGAGATCCTTCTGGATCTGTTCCTGCAGTTGTTCAAGCGGGATCGAAGGGACCCGGTCCTGTAGCCTGCTGAATTCCTCGGCGTATTCATGGGAGACGATATCGGGGCGGGTGGAAAGAATCTGCCCCAGCTTGATGAAGGTCGGGCCGAGCTCCTCCATTGCCAGCCGCAGCCTTTCAGGTTGAGTCAGGCGTTCGATCTCCTTGGGGGTTGCACCCAGGGTGACCAGCCGCCTACCCAGTTCGAGATAGTAATTGATATTGAGCTGTTCAACAATATGACCGAAGCCGTATTTGATCAGAATCCCAAGGATGGTCCGGTAGCGCCGGATGGAACGGATATTTCGGTTGATCCGCGAGAATATCAGCATGAGATGGAGGTCGGAGCGATGTTATTGCCCCGACTCCTTGAGCTGCTTTTCCAGCTTTTGCACCCTTTTCTGCAGCCGTTCGAATTCGTCGGCGGTGACGACACCCATCCGTTCACAGGTCTTGCGAACCTCTTCCCTGGCCAGTTCTTCCAATTTTTTTTGATTTTCCCGGGCCGCGTCCTGGAGTTTTTCGAGCAGCGCCTTACCCTCTTCCTCGCTGACATTGAATCGCTGTTTGAGTTCCTGAATGAATTCTTCGGCTTTCTTCTGGCTGAGGGAAATGGCGCCCATCCCGGCGAGAATGGTTTTCTCAAGCATCTCCAGCATGATATCCTCCGTAAGTTTGGTGTGATTCTAAATACTTAAACATTATCATAAAAGGGAGAGCTTTCAATCGGTCGGGCCAGGGCCTTTATCTTGTCGATGGCCAGGCGCGTTGCATTTTCTCCAGCCTGTATGGCTTCGGCGGCACGATGGAACTCCAGCAGAGTGATATCATTCAAGTCGGGCCGGATCAAAATGTCAAGATGGTTGCGCTCCAGTCGCAGGGCATTGATTTCATTTTCCATTATGGCGATGCTCTGGGCGCAGACTTTGAAAATGCCGGGAGCCTTGAGTTTTATCTTCATCGCTGCGACTTCCGATTCCTCATGGTTGTTCTGACGCCAGAGGTCCTTTACAACGTTCTCCACATTCCGTGAATTGAAAAAATCGAGAAAACGTCTTTTAGGCTGTCTTTCGTTCTTTTTTTCGGGAAGAAAAGCCTCGGTTCGAGGTTTTCTTATCGCAGGAATGGCGCAGACTCCGATAACCACCTCGGCTCCCAGGTCAAGGGCCACATCTGCCGGGACGGGATTGCAGAGACCGCCGTCAATGAGAAAACGGTCCCCGAATCGGATGGGAGGGAAAATGCCCGGAAATGCGACCGCGGCCTGCAATGCCTTCAGCAGTTGTCCCTTTTTGATAATGAGGGGTTCCCCGGTTTCGAGGTCTGTGGCGATCACCGCCAGAGGGATCTGCAGTTCCTCAAATGTGCGCACGGGAAGCAGTTCGGACATGAAAAGGGAAACCTTCTTGCCGTCGATGAGTCCGGCAGAGGGAAATGTCGGATCAATCAGCCGGGCTAGGCGTCGCCAGTCGACATTCAACGCCACCTCCTCCATCTGGGCAACGGAAACCCCTGCCGCGTAAAGCGCGCCGATAAAGGCCCCGATGGAAGTCCCCGCGATAACGTCGATCCCGATCTCTTCTTCCTCCAGAACCTTCAGCACCCCGATATGAGCCAGACCTCTGGCGGCGCCGCTGCCCAGTGCGAGACCTATCTTTTTCGTTTTGTGCGGAGTCATCATTTCGGGCCAGGGGGAAAGGAGATTGGAGCTGTGATGAAAAATCCCGTTATTATAGAATGACACTGTGGGTTGCAAGAATCTAGGAGTTTTTCGCGGTCAGCGGCGGAAGAGCCAGAGGATAAGAGAGAGCAGAATCGAAAGAAGCAGGCAGGAGCCCAAGGGAAAGAAAAAGGTGAAATTTCCCCGCTCGATGCGGATGTCGCCGGGCAGACGGCCGATAAATGGGATCTTACCGCCGTGGAGAAACAGAACCCCGGCTATGATCAGCAGCAGACCGAGGATGATGAGAATCTTGCCCGGATGCACGGAGTTTCAGTTTCTGCTCTGGGGACAATAGCGTTCCATTTCCGAGTAGATACATCCGCAGTACTGCTGGCGATAGAGTCCCATGGCCTTGGAGGTGTCGATCCCTTCGCGCCAGCCTTGTCGGAAGTCCCGATAGAGAAAGGTGATTCCGTACTGCCGGGCCAGGTCCTCTCCGAACTCCCGAATCGGTTCATGCTGCTGATAGCGGGAATAAAGCAGGGTCGTGGAAAATGCTTCGAATCCGTTTTTCGATGCCGTTCTGGCGGTTTCTTCCAAACGGGACCGGTAGCAGTAGTCGCATCGGTTGCGGGAGTCCTGAGCGACCCGGGAGAGAAATTGCTCCATCAGGTATTCCTCCCGAAAGAGGATTTCCAACTCCACTTGGGAGGCATATTCCCGAACAGCCTCGATTCGTTTACGAAATTCCTGATAGGGATGAATATTCGGGTTATAGAAGAGGCCAGTCACCCCGAAGTTTCTCTCGCGAAGAACTTTTACCGGATAAATGGCACAGTTGGCGCAACAGATATGGAGAAGAACGTTCATAGACATCCCTTCTGGGAAATCCCCTCCTGAACGAGGGGTAAAAGTGAGGACCTTCAATTCAGATTACCTACTATAAGGGATTTTCCCTAAATGTCCACCAGCTTCCAGGGGGGCAGTAAGGCAGAGCGCCAGACCATGGATGCCAGGGAATCGGCGGCTTGAGGGTCCGTCAAGCGGACATGAGCCTGCTGGACCAGGTTGCGATGCATAGCCTTAAGGTCGCTGCGATACCGCTCGACGATAGTTGCCGTAAGGTGCCGGTCCTCCGGCAAGGCCACGGTAGTGCGGCCATCACAGGAGGCCAGCAGCAGTGCCTGCGCCGTTTCCGTTCCTTCCACATCCAGAAGGCGTCCCTTCCGGTCACGAAGCGTGAAACGGTCGAAAAATTCTTCTTCGGCGATCAACGGTCCTGAAAAGCTATATTCTACGAGCCGCGGACGGTAATATCCGTACATGTACTGCTCCGGAAATCGGGGCAGCCCGTCGACAAAAACGCTCCTGGCGATCTCTTCGGCCAGCTCTTCGCTGATGGGGATTTTCTGCGCCCGGCGCAAAGGCTGCCGCCGTGCTGGCGATCTGGAGGCTTCAGGGTTCTTGAAATCCGTTTCCAGCCAGAGCGCCAGTTCCTTATCGAAATCCGTTTGTCGGGGAAGTCCTGTGTCGTCTGTTCCCGGGAGAAGGCGAAGATTCTCCAGGATTTCCCCAGTCGGGATCGGTAGCCCCCGCAGCACGGCTTCTTCCCGGACCTGGTCGCGCGGCGGCAGTGGACGACAGCCGCTGACCGTCTCCCAGAGAAGGCGACCGAGTGGAGAGCGGCTGAAGAGGTACAGCTCTCTTTCGTTGCCGTCGGGCCAGGAAGAGGCGCAGGGAAGGTGCAGAAACCCCTCTTCCAGCAGGGAGAAAAGCGAGGCGGGAAGATGCAGGCCCAAGGGAAGAAAGGCTCGATGTTCTGAACAGATTCGCTGCCAGGAAAGTTCTTTGGACCCTTGGGGGCCGATCAGCCTCGCTGTTGCTTCCTTGTCCATGCTCTTGATGAGGCGAATCCTCAAGGGCGCTTCGGCATTCACCTCCAGCCGGTTCAGCGTGAACTGTTCCTTGATCAGTTCGATCAGCGGAGCGCCGAAATCAGCAGTAAGCCAAGCGTCCGGAAGGTGCAGATCGATGATCGCGCCGTCCTCGGCCAAGCCGAGCAGATGGAGAAATTCCCAGGTCCATCGGGGGGTGCGGGGTGGGAGGGGGAATCGCCGAGTTGGCCAGGAACTGCGCAGCTGAGCGGCAAGCGCCTGATGCTCGCGAACCTGAGGAACGTCGGTATCCTTCAGGGTCCCTGAGACAGACCCGGGCCGGATTTCGGGGGAGAGGGTCAGAACGCTCTCGGACTGCATCCTTGCCGGGGGCAGACCGTGCAGGTCCCTCAGCAGAGAGGTAAAGGCCAGCAAGGGAATAGACGCCGTTTCAAGGACCTCCCCGCCGACCCGATGGAGACGGTCGGGATTGATGAGCAGGGTTGCAGATCCTTCCGCCAAAGTGGGATGAACTGGGAGGGGGAAGCCCCCCAGCGCCTCCGTTTCGTGGTCCAGTAAAATTTCGAGAAAACGGGGATACCGCGTCAGGTCCTCCCCAGGCCCCAACTGAACTAGCCTCCGGAAGAGATGATGGAACGCCACTGCCTCTTCAGCAGGAAGTGGCCACTCTTCCTCCGGCATCAATAGCGCTCTTCGGGGGCCAGGCGGGAGGTTGTCAAGAGCGAAGCGCATGGCCCGTTCAAGCCCTTCAGGCTGAACGGTCGGCAGCAGAAGGTCGTGGGCTGTCAGGCCGACGAGGCGCAACAGGGTCATCATTCCCTTTTGCAGAGCCAGAATTTCCGGCGTCTGCCCCCGCTCAAGACGGTTTTCCCCGCGGGCCGCGCGACAGTCTTCGGCCAGGCCCGGGAGGACGGATAGCAGCGTGCCGCGGCAGAGATTGGCGAGATAATAAGGCGATAGCCGGCCGGGCGGAACGGCGCCCAGAACAGAGAGGACTTTCAACTCATTCATTAGAGACAACAGGGCCCGGCGGAATCCGGCAGCGGCATTTTCGGTACCGGACAACGGCAGGGTCTTACTTCGCGCGAGCGTCTCTCCGCGCTCTTCCCAGAAGACGATTTCATGCGGCGCCCAGGTTACGAAATGTCGAAGTCCGAGAGATCGGGCGCACTCCCGACCCATGGCCACCCCCTCTTCGGCATCCTGTGGAGGCAGGATGAGAATTCCGGCGGCCATGCAGCTGGCACGGTTGATCCAGAATACCAGGGGAGGGTGCATTTCGCCCTTTTCCGTGAGCAGCGACGGAAAGGTTTCCACTTTGCGGAAGGGGAAACGTCCCTGAGAGATGGCGTTCTCAGCCCAATGGGCAAGTTGACGACTGAAAAGCTGGAGGGTCTGCTGATCCATACTCATTAAGAAAAGCCAGACGCTGACGGAGACGCCGCAGATCGACAAGATAAAAGGGCCGTCACCACGACGGCCCAGGGGGCGAATTCAGCAGGGCTAGAGCTTCCTTTCCCCCTTGGGCAAAACGTTAACACAGATAAAGACCCGGGCAAAAGTTTTTTTGATAGAAAAGCGGTAAAATCCGTAGGCAGCGGCCCTTCGCAGGAATATTAACCGTCTGTCGGCGCAAAAAGGTCGGGCATCACTCCATTTGTCGGCGGCCGGCGTTGAAAATGCCCATAGGCCAGGGGAGTGGCGGTCCTCCCCCTCGGCGTCCGGTTGAGAAAGCCCTGCTGGATGAGGAAGGGCTCGATGACATCCTCAATCGTATCCTTCTCCTCTCCGATGGCCGCGGCTAAAGTTTCCAGCCCCACGGGGCCGCCGGAGAACTTGTCGATTATGGTCATCAGGAGCAGGCGGTCCATATGGTCGAAGCCGCTTCGGTCCACTTCCAGCTTGCCCAGCGCGAGATCGGCAAGTTCCCGGGTGATGATGCCGTCCCCCTTCACCTGGGCAAAGTCTCTTACCCGGCGCAGCAGGCGGTTGGCGATTCGGGGGGTGCCGCGGCTGCGTCGGGCGATTTCCGTGGTCCCGTCCTCTTCTGAAGGGATATCGAGAATTTCGGCGCTGCGCGCAACGATGGTGGCCAACTCCTCCGCCGTATAGAATTCAAGTCGGGAGATCACACCGAAACGATCCCGCAGGGGCGAAGACAGGAGTCCGGCCCGGGTGGTCGCTCCGACGAGCGTGAAGCGGGGAAGGTCGAGTTTGATGGTGCGCGCCGAGGGTCCCTGACCGATGATGATGTCGAGCTGGTAATCCTCCATGGCAGGGTAGAGGATCTCCTCGACAACAGGTGAGAGGCGATGGATTTCATCGATAAATAGAACGTCGCCGCCCTCCAGGTTGGTGAGAATTGCTGCCAGGTCGCCGGGTTTTTCGATGACCGGGCCGGAGGTGCTCTTGATATTGACGCCCATCTCATTGGCGACGATGTTGGCAAGGGTGGTCTTCCCAAGTCCCGGAGGGCCGTAGAACAGCACATGGTCCAGAGCCTCCCCACGGCCCCGGGCGGCCTCGATGAAGATCTGCAGGTTCTCCTTGGCTTTGCCCTGGCCGATGTATTCCTTGAGGGTCCGCGGTCTGAGGCTCGTTTCAAAATTGTCGTCGCCGTCAACCTGGTCGGCGGTTATTATGCGGTCAGTCATATGAAGACTAGTTCCAGGGTTCAAGGTTCAAGGACCATTTAGCGAACGAGGACTTTCAGGGCTCCCTTGAGGATCTCCTCCAAGGACGTTTCCTTTGAAATTTCCATCGATTCCAGCACCTTTTTTGCCAGGCTTTCCTTGTATCCGAGGTTGACCAGGGCCGAGAGGGTATCGTCGAGAGAGTTGGCTGGGGGCTGGCCGGTTTCCGGCCGGGCGGGAAGAGAGAGAGGACCGAGCCGCTGAACCTTTTCCCTGAGTTCCAGCACCAGTCGTTCGGCGGTTTTTTTGCCGATCCCCGGAATGGCTGAGAGCCGTTTGCTGTTTCCCTCCCAGAGGGCGGCTTTAAGTTCGGCCGAAGGGATATTGGACAGGATATTGAGGGCCAGCCGGGGCCCCACTCCGGAGACGGAGAGGAGCAGGGCGAACATCTCCTTCTCCGGCGGAGTCAGGAAACCGTAGAGATGGATCGCGTCTTCTTTTACGTGGGTATGGACATGAAGGCGGATTTCGCCTTCTTCCGGCAGGGCGTAAAAAGTGGAGAGGGGAATCATCAGGCGGTAGCCGACCCCTCCTACATCGACGATCAGATGATCAATCGATCTGTACGCGATTTTCCCGGTCAGCATAGCGATCATGGCAATCCGTGCAGGAAAGGGGGAACGGCTGGATTTTTCAGCGGCTATTTGGCCGCCAGGGCCTGGAGCCGACTGTTCAGGTTGTGACTATGGGCATGGCAGATGGCGACAGCCAGTGCGTCTGAGGCATCCTCCTGGGCGATTTCCGGAAGGCCGAGAAGGGACTTGACCATCTGTTGGACCTGATCTTTACCGGCCCTTCCGTAACCGACCACGGCGCTTTTCACCTGCAGGGCCGAATATTCGAAGACCGGCAGATGGTGATTTGCCCCGGCCAGCAGTGCAGCTCCACGGGCGTGTCCCAGTTTGAGGGCCGAAAGAACGTTTCGCGAAAGGAAGATCTCTTCCACCGCCACCGCTTCGGGAGAATATTGGGCGATGATCCTGCCAAGGGCGTCGTGAATGGTCTTGAGCCGCAGCGACAGGGCGTCGCCGGAACGGGTGTGAATGGCGCCGTTGTCTATGTGCAGCAGCCGGTTGCCCTTTTTCTCCACGATGCCATAGCCCGTGATCCGGCTACCGGGGTCGATCCCTAAAATTCTCATAAATGCCGGCTCAAGGTTCGGTGTTCGAGTTCAACGTTCAAAGCATTCAACCCGTGAACACCGCACATCGAACTTTGAACGTCGAACGTGGGTTTAACCCATGATGTTGCCTATCTCTTCATCAGAGATGTCGAAATTGGCATAGACGTTCTGGACGTCGTCGTTATCCTCGAGTTTGTCCATCATCTTAAGCATCTGTTCCGCCTGTTTTCCCTCCAGGTTCACCATGGTCTGGGGGATCATCGTGACTTCGGCCGTGTCCCACTGAAGGCCCTTGGCGGCAATAGAATCCCTGACTTCGATGAATGAAGAAGGATCGGTGATCACCTCGAAGGCATCCCCTTCGTCCTTGACGTCTTCCGCTCCTGATTCCAGGGCCGCTTCGAAGATGGTGTCGAAATCCTGGTCTGGCCCGAAGGAGATGAGTCCCTTCCGGTCGAAAAGGAAGGAGACGGAGCCGCTTACCCCGAGGCTGCCGTTGTGCTTGGTGAAGATATGGCGGACATCGGCGACGGTACGGGTGCGGTTGTCGGTCATGAATTCGACGATGACCGCCACGCCGCCCGGGCCGTATCCTTCGAAAATCCCCTCTTCGTAATTAACTCCATCGAGATCCCCGGTCCCCTTTTTCACGGCCCGCTCGATAGTGTCCTTGGGCATGTTCTCACCCTTGGCTTTATCGATCGCCTGTCGCAACCGGGGATTGGCCAGAGGATCACCGCCGCCGATCTTGGCCGCAATCGTGATTTCCTTGATGAGTTTGGTGAATATCTTGCCGCGCCTGGCGTCCTGGGCGCCTTTGCGATGTTTGATGTTTGCCCACTTGCTGTGTCCAGCCATGTTCCGAATTACTCCTTGGTCTGATCTGCCGGCTTGCCCGGAAAGCGAGTTATGGTAGCATGAAGGGCTTCTCCCGGACAAGGGGCATTTTTCACCTCAGAAACGCAGAAAGCCGACCTGCCGGCCGGCTTTCCGTCCCCACGCAATGCTGAGGGGAACCTCAGTGTTCCTTAGGGTACGTGCGGTATTCAATCACTTTGAGCTTATCCACAAGGTCCCGTGCGCCTTCAACGGCGCGGACCGCAGCAAGCACAGTGCGACGGTCTTCTTCGCCATGGACATGCCCCGAGAGAGTGATGATGCCGTTCTTCGTCTCTATGTTGAGATGGTGCCCTTCGACTGCCGAAGATGAGAAGATCGCAATCTCGGCCTTCTTGCGCAGGATCAGGTCTGAAAGGATCTTTTTTGACGTCCCCTTCTGCTCCATGAGATTCTGGTCCCGCACCCCATTGCAGATCAGGCTGACCGCCATTTCCTCGGACAGACGAGATGTATTGATGACGAGATCGTAGTGTAGAGGATCCTCCCAGTCGCGGTCGAAATAATACTTGATGAAGCCTGCACGCTGCTGGTCGCTCTTGCGGACGAGTATCCGGGCCAGGTCGGGGTCGAGCCATTCGCGTTCGGCCCAGCGTTCCACCCGCTCTTCAAAAGGCGCTATGATCCGGACCCGAAAGACGCTGCCGATGTCCTTCAGAAGATCCTGGCCCCCCCGGCCGTAGATGATGACATTGCCCTTGAGGGCGTATTCCAGAACGATCAGTTCGATCTGGTGAAGATCGACTTCCATCTGTTCATCCAGGCTCTCTACGAAGGCGGGCGGTTTCTCGTCAGCCTTCTCAAGGGCTTCGGGAGTCAGGCCGTATGCCGGAGCGGCTTTTTTGAGTGTCTCCCCGTCCAGCAGGGTGTACCCCAGTTTTTCAGCCGCCTTGTGAGAGATAGGAATGCCCCCGCTGCCCATTTCCCGTGAGATGGTTATAATCGCCATGTCTCTCCCCTATAGGATGATTGGATATATGTCGTTAAAAACAGGGTGGATTCTAGCAATTCGTCAGCGGATTGACAAGGGATAAATCGTCTCCTCCCGCGACACGATTGGATGGAGGCGCCGCTGCCCTATGGTCGGTCAGTAGACCGGCTTGTAATCGAAAAAATGCTGAGACGTGATAAAGCGCACAGTCCGGCTCTTCGAACGCATGACGATAGAGTGGGTTTCGGCTCCTCCGGAAAAATAGCGGACGCCGCGCAGAAGCTCGCCGTTGGTGACCCCGGTGGCGGCAAAGAAGACATCCCCCTTGGCCATTTCCTCGGTGGTGTAAACTTTTTCGAAATCGTCAATTCCCATTCCCTTTGCCCGGTCGCGCTCCTCCATGGTCATGAAGACCAGACGCCCCTGCATGTCCCCTCCCATGCATTTGAGGGCCGCAGCCGCGAGCACTCCCTCGGGGGCTCCGCCGATGCCCATGAGCAGGTCGACGCCGCTTCCCTCGACAGCTGCAGCAATGGCCGGGGCCACGTCCCCGTCGGGAATGAGATGGATGCGCGCGCCGGCCTTGCGGATTTCCTGGACGATCTTGTCGTGGCGGGGACGGTCGAGGATGACGACTGTAAGGTCCTCGATATAACATCTCTTGGCCTCGGCAACCCGCTTGAGATTCTCCGCAGGCGAAGCATTGATGTCGATGGCGCCACGGGCCGAAGGACCGACGGCGATCTTTTCCATGTACATGTCGGGGGCGTGGAGAAATCCGCCGCGGGGTGCCATGGCAATCGTGGCAATGCTCCCGTTCATTCCCTTGGCGCAGATATTCGTTCCCTCCAGGGGATCTACGGCGATATCCACTTCGGCAGCGGAGCCGGTGCCGACTTTTTCACCGATATAGAGCATGGGAGCTTCATCCATCTCCCCTTCGCCTATAACCACGGTGCCATCGATATCCATGGAATCCAGAGTCCGGCGCATCGCATTGGTGGCGGCCTCGTCGGCAGCCATCTTGTCGCCCTTGCCGACCCAGCGTCCGCTGGCCAAGGCCGCAGCCTCGGTGACTCTTGCCAGTTCCATTGCCAGATTACGATCCACAGAGCAACACTCCCCGAAAAGGCCGTTGGGTTCAACGCGACATCATGGCATGATTCCTCGGGAAAGACAAGGTCGAGCCTCTTCCAAAATGAAATGAGTCTGAAGCGCACCTCGTGTTTCTAACATGAGATGAGCCTGAACAGTTGGCCTGAAAACGTTCTAAATTTATGGTCTGAGGGGTTTTTGGGCGAAAAGCATCAGGGGGTCGTGTGGTGCACTCAGGAGGCCATGCGGGGGACGCCAGGGGTCGAGAAGGGCAAACCTGAAAGGCGCGGCGAAAATTGACCCCTTCCCGACCCGGTCATTGTCCCGGTCATCAAGCCTGTTTTACCCCTCCACCCGCCTGCTCAGTATCCTCCCCCTCCATCTTCCCCGTCCACGCCACGGTGCGGTTGCGCCCCTGGCGCTTGGCCTGGTAGAGGGCCTGGTCGGCGCGCTGTATGAGCATCGGGATTTCGTCTCCATCGTCGGGGAAGACGGCCAGTCCTATGGACATGGTCACCGAAACCTGCTGGCCTTCATGATCGAGTTCAAGCGCTTCGACGGCGCGGCGCGCCCGTTCGGCCATTTTCCGGCCGCCCTCCCTTTTCGAGTCTTCCAGCAGCAGGGTGAATTCCTCGCCTCCGTAACGGGCGGCGAGGTCGATCCCCCGCACGCTTTGAGCCAGTGCGCCGGCGACGGCTTTGAGCACGGTGTCCCCGAAGGGGTGGCCGAAGGTGTCGTTGACCCCCTTGAAATGGTCGACGTCGCAGAGCAGCAGGCACAGGGAGGTCGAATTGCGGCGGGCGCGCTGGAGCATGGTCCTGAAGGCCTGCTGGAAGGCCCGGTGGTTGGCCAGCCCGGTAAGGCCGTCCGTGGTCGCCAGGCGATTGATCTGTTCATGGGCGAGAGCCAGGTCGATCCTGATCGCCACCTGTTTTGCGATCAGTTCCAGGAGTTCGCGGTGGAGAAGATTGAAAACGCCGGGTTTTCGGGCAGCCAGCACCAGGGTGCCCAGGGGAGCGCTCTTTTCCTTGCGTAGAGGGAGAATCAGCAGAGAGCGCAAATCGCCTGGAAGAGTCAATGAGCCGAAGACCGGCGAGGCGCCCAGGTATTCAGCGCCTTCCGGAAGGGAGCAGTCATAGCGAAGCGACTGTCCGACCAGACCTTCATCCAGAGGAAAAGTGCTGGAAAGGAGTTTTTCCGCCCTCGGTCCTTCGGCATGGAGAACCCGGTAGGCAACCCCTTCGGTCAGGGTGAGAGCGAAGAAGTCGGGAGCGATGACGGTGCGCACGGCCTTGAGGGCGGCATCGATCGTCGATTCCAGCCCCAGTCCTTCGGTAAGTTCACGCAGGCCGATGGATACCCGCTGGTAAAGTCCGCGCTCCCGGTGCATCTCCAGAAAGCGGCGCCCCATGGACACGTCGAAAGCCAGGCGCCGGGCGGCCGTGCGCAGGGTCTCCACCTCCAGGGAATTCCAGGGATGGGCCGCCTCCCGGTCGACGCAGAGGATGCCTCCCCGATTTTCACCTTCCACGCGAATGCGGATGGCGAACACGCCTCCGGTGCGTCCGCGGCCGCGGTAATAGGGTAGACCGCTGAACGCGGCGCCCACGGGCGCCATGGCGATCTCGTCCCGGTCCTTTTCTAGAATGCCGGTAATGCCGCAGCCCACGGGGTAGGGTCCCGGGCGAAGATCGGTGCGACTTGAGGACAGTCCCCGAAGTCGCAGAGCGGCTCCGGAGGAGTCGGGCCAGAGCAGGGCCACTCCGGTAAGGCCCAGAGCGGTGCGCAAAAGGTCCAGCTGAAGACGGAAGGAGTCTCCCAGGGCTGCCGCCGTGGGCCGGACAGGCACGCCGGGTTTCTTGAAGCCCTGAAGGGGACCGCCTGTTTTTCGCGCCGCCGACGCAGGCGCAAGGCCGAGATCTTCCGCCATGCGGTCTTCTTCCCGGTGCCAGTCCCGAAAGTGGAATCCCGCCCAGGCGGCGACCGCTGTCAGCGCACTGAGCAGCAGGCCGGCGGCGAGGGGGGATCCCTTATGCGCCAGCCAGAGAGCCGTCCCCGCGCCCAGTGCGACATAAGAGGCTGCCGCAAAGGACCTGCGGGGGCTGTTTCTACCGACTCCAACTCGAGGGCCGCTACCCATAATCCACCCATTTTACTTCAAAGGAAAACCGGAATGGTTCGGAATTATCCGGTCAGACGCAGGGACAGACACCGCTGAAAATTGCCTTATAATAGGCGAAATTTGCCCGGCTGCAAAAAGAAAAACGGCCGGAGGATGTCGGGGTTCGAAACGAGAAAAGCCGGTTCGGGGAGAAGGCATCCCTGAACCGGCTATTTCCGAAACTGAAAGAAGGAGATAAATGAAGAAGGTTTCTCCGTCCCGGCTGCCACAACAGGACATGGCCACCGGTTCCGAAGTGTGTTCATGCCGAGTCGGCTATAGCCAGTTGCGTCCGCCTTCCGGGCCGGATCGGGTGTGGCGGTCGCGCTCCGTCTTGTAGCCGTGGAGAATCCCGGCAGCCTCCGCGCTGGTGATTCGGTCGAGAGCGGCGCGGAGCGTTTTTTCCTCCGCCTCGGTATGGCGCTGCCAGAAATCGTACAGGAGATCGACCTGACGGCCGAAAACCTCCTCGTTGACCGGGGTCCGGGAGAGTTTTTCCAACTCCCCGCGGATTTCATCATGCTCATGGCGGATCTGCGCGGGGGCAACTTCTCCTTCGACGTCCTCAAGATGGGAAAGGACCTCCCGATCCTCGGCCAGCAAGTGGGGAGTCAGGGTATTCTGCAGATCGAAGACCCGGCGCAGGCGGTCTTCTTCCTTTCGGGATCCGGCCAGCCGGGAAAAAACATCGGCAATTTTTTCGTGGTCCTGGCGAAGCGTTTCAAACAGGTTGGAGTTTCTCATGTCCGCCTCCCTTCTTAGGTGGCTGGTAAAAAGCACTGTCTCCGGTCAAATCTTTAACCGATCACCTTGCCATGTCAACCTGAAGGAGATGTGAGGATGATCTATCTATTATTCTATTGCACATGACGACTGATAAGGGAACTTCCTTTTCGGGCCAGGGATTCTTCGAAGCGCGGGTTCCAGGCAAGCGCCTCAATAGGGTGAGAGAAGTAGAATCCCTGCATGTCCTGGCACTTCCGCTTGCGCAGAAAATCGAGTTGAGCCTTGGTTTCGACCCCTTCGGCGATCACGTTCAGCTCAAGACTGCTGGCCATGAAGATGATGGCTTCGACGATGGCCTCCTGGTCCCGATCCCTGGCGATGGCCTGGACGAATTCCTGGGCGATCTTGATACGGTCGAAAGGGAAATGCTTCAGGTAGATGAGAGACGAGTAGCCGGTGCCGAAATCATCGATGGCCAGATGGATGCCCCTGACTTTGAGGTCGGCAAGGGTCATGATGGCGTCCTTGACGTCTTCCATGATGATGCTTTCGGTGAGTTCGATCTCGAGAAAACCGGGATCGAGCCCCGTCTCCTTCAACACGGCTTCAACCATCTCGACGAAATCAATCCGTTTGAACTGAAGACTCGAGACGTTGACCGCCAGGCGCGCGGGTGAAAATCCCCTCTTTTGCCACTCCTTTGCCTGGCTGCAGGCGGTCTTGAGCACCCATTCTCCCAACGGGATGATAAGGCCCGTCTCTTCGGCCACGGGAATGAATTGACTGGGGGGAATCATCCCCACCTCGGGATCGTGCCAGCGCAGAAGGGCTTCTACCCCGGCGATCTGCCCGGTGGTCAGGTTGAGCTGGGGCTGATAGGCCAATGAAAGCTCATTGTTCTCAATGGCCCGGCGCAGGCGGGTTTCCAGATCGAGCTTTTCCTTGGCCTGGATATTCATCTCAGCCGAGTAAAACTGGAAATTGTTCCGCCCCATCTCCTTGGCGGCATACATGGCGATATCGGCATTGCGCAGGAGGGTCTCGTCGTCCTCGCCGTCCAGCGGATAAATGGCTACCCCGATACTGACGGTGCTGTAAAATTCCTTTCCATTAAGCTTGGCGGGCTGCGCGAGGACCTGCAGAAACCTTTTGGCGAAAATCGTCGGCTCGCTCGCCGTATCGAATCCGTAGAGAATGATGACGAACTCGTCTCCGCCGACCCTGGCGACGGTGTCGCAGTCGCGTACGCACTCGGTCAGGCGCTGGGCGACGATCTGCAGCAGCTTGTCACCCATGGCGTGGCCAAGGGTGTCGTTGACCCATTTGAAACGATCCAGGTCGATGAAGACGACACCGACCTTGCGGTGCTCGCGGTGTGCCTGGGCCAGAGCCTGCTTCAGGCGGTCGTGGAAGAGCAGCCGGTTGGGCTGACCGGTCAGGTGGTCGTAGTGGGCGAGCCGCTGGATCTCCTCGTCCATTTTCTTGTGTGCCGTGATATCGACGATACCGGCCATACTCCGGGCAACGCGGCCATGCCGGTCGCGCTCGGCGACGGCGGAGATAAGAACATCAATCGGTTCTCCGCTTTTTGTGATCATCTGGTAGGGCACATCTCTGACGTATCCCTGGCGGAAAAAGAGAGGGAGGACGGATTCCTCCGCCCTCTGCCGGGAATCATGGCTGAAAAAACGGACCAGGGGGGTGCCGATCACTTCGTGCCGCGTATAGCCGAGGGTCTTCAGCCACTGGTTGCTGACCTCCAGAAGGCGTCCCTGGCGGTCGATGGAATGCATCATGACCGGGGTTTTCCGAAAGAGTTCGCGGTATATTCTCTCTCGATTGGAGCGCCTTCTGCTGCGAATCTTCATGAGAATCCCTTGGGGTGACGGTGACCAGGACTCGACAAGGAAAGTCAAAGATGCATACATCTATTTGACCTTGCCGGAAGGGAAAGTCAATGGGCCCGCTGCATGCTATCAGACCCGGAGCGGCATATTTCGAAAGGGAGGTCGGCAGGCGCCGAAGGGGTTGAAAGGGCGGCCAATCGGCCGGGATTCAGGACTTGCCCTCACGAACGAACTGATAACCGCGGCCGCGGATGGTGAGGAAATGGACCGGGCGGGCGGGATCCTGTTCGAAATATTTTCGCATGCGGACGATGAAGTTGTCCAGGGTGCGGGTTTCGGTATCCGGCGACATTCCCCATACCGACTTCAGGAGTTCGGCCCTTGAGAGGACTTCTCCTTCCCTCTGAAAAAAAATGCGCAGCATGCGGACTTCCAGATCGGTAAGCATGATTTTCCCCCGCGGCGTATCGGCTTTCTGTTCCCTCAGGCTGACTTCGTTGGCTCCGAAGGCATAACGTTCCGCATGGCTGAATGCCGGCCGGTACCACTTGGAACGGCGCAGCATCCCCTCTACCCGCAGCAGAAACTCATCGAGGCTGAACGGTTTGGTCAGGTAGTCGTCGGCCCCCTGGGCCAACCCTTCCACCCGGTCCTTCTCCTCCGACTTGGCCGTCAGCATCAGAATCGGCAGGCGGGGGTCCTGGTTCCGCAACTGACGGCAGACTTCCAGCCCATTGATGCCCGGGAGCATGAGATCGAGCACCACCAGGGCGAAGGGCTCCTCCCAGGCCTGCTGAAGGGCCGCTTCTCCGGTTTCCACATGGACCACGTCATAGCCTTCCTCCTGCAGATTGAACACGATGCCGCGGGCGATGCTCGGTTCGTCTTCCACCAGAAGTATGCGGGCCTTTCTCATGAGGCGTCCTCTCCAACCGTATTCCGACAGAGGGGAAGAAGGATGTGAAAAGTCGTCCCTTTGTCTCTTCCTTCACTCTCCAGCCAGACCTTGCCCCGATGAAGCCGGACAACCGCCCGGACGATGAACAGCCCCAGACCCGAACCGCGGATGGTCTCGCCGGTGTGTCTTACGCGGTAAAACATCTGGAATACTTTCTTCTGCTCCTTCCTTTCGATTCCCTTCCCCCGGTCCGCGAAGATAAGGTGCGCGCGCTCCCCCTCTCTCTTCAGAAGGACGCGGATGGAGGGTGGCCCCAAGGAATAAAGGAGGGCATTTTCCAGGAGGTTGCGCAGGACGGTTTCGATCGCTTCGGCATCGATCCGGGCGCAAAGGTCCGGATCGATGTCCAGCTCCATTTTTCCCGCCTTGGGCAGGGCATACTGGCGCGGGCGGAAATAATTAGAGACCAGCTCTGAAAGATTGCAGGGGGCAAGGGTTAGCTTCAAGCCCTTCTGCTCCAGGCGGCTGGCGGCCAGCAGATTGTCGATCAAGGTGTCGAGCCGGTCGGTATCGGCCAGCATGGTGTCGATGAAGGTGTCCATCTTCGCCGGTGACGGTCGGCGGCGGCGAATTGTTTCCAGGTGAAGTTGAAGAGAAGCCACGGGTGATTTGAGTTCATGACTGACCTGGGCGATGAAATTTCTCTGAGCGCGGTAGAGCGCGGCCTGGCGGCGCCAGAAGAGAAAAATGACGTACACCCCTGCCAGGATGGCGACCAGCAGAAGAAGACCTTCCACCAGGATGAACCAGTCGATGCCCCCCTGCAGCAGTTCGGGACTGTACTTTTCGGCAAGTGTGCGCAGTTGTTGATGTTTGCCCATGAACCAGTAGATCCAGAAGATAACCACCAGGATCCAGGCCAGTTGGATGCCGATAAAGGCGAAGAGAGGATTGACGATGCGGCGGAAAAATTTCATGCTTCTCTTTAGCATTCGCCGGTGCTTGGGACAAGAGGTTTCTGGTTTTACAGAAGTATTACAATCCCGATTAAATCCGTCTGGTAAAATCCAGCCGTATTTCCTTTTTAATTAACAGGTACCTGAGGAGTAAACATGATGAAACCCTTGACGATCGGCCGATACACCGTTCCTTTCCCCCTGATTCAGGGAGGGATGGGCGTGCGCATCTCCGGCGGCAACCTGGCCGGACACGTCGCCCGCTGCGGCGGAATCGGCCTGGTGGCTACGGCCGGAATCGGTCTCAACAGCCCTCATTTCGACGGCAAGAATTTCTTTACCGCCGATCCGATGGCGCTCAAGGATGAAATTCGCAAAGCCTATAAAATCGCTCCCAAGGGGGTCATCGGAACCAACTGCATGGTGGCGGTGACCAACTATGACGAAATGGTGCGGGCCTCCTGCGAGGGGGGCGCCAAGGTCATCGTCAGCGGCGCCGGCCTTCCCCTGAACCTTCCCGAACTGACGGCGGATTTTCCCCACGTGGCCCTCATCCCCATCGTTTCCTCCGTCAAGGCCGCCGAGCTCATTGTCCGCAAATGGCAAAGAGGCTATGGGCGGTTTCCGGATGCCGTCGTGGTGGAGGACCCCGACACCGCCGGGGGCCACCTCGGCGAAAAACTGGAGAATATAGGCACGGGAGAGTACGATCAGTACGCCACGGTGCGAGGTGTAAAGGACTATTTTCGGGAAAACTGGCAGATCGAAATTCCGGTGATCGCAGCCGGCGGCATCTGGGACCGCGGCGATCTGCTGCATGCCCTGGACGAAGGCGCCGACGGAGTCCAGATGGCCAGTCGTTTCGTCTGCACCGAGGAGTGCGATGCCTCCGACGCCTTCAAACAGATGTATCTCGACTGTACCCCGGAGGATATCGGCTTGATCATGAGCCCGGCGGGGCTCCCCGGACGGGCCATCAGCCGGAACATCGAGGCCGTCCGTCAGCGCGATGTCGATCTCGGAATCCGCTGCCCCTCGGGTTGTCTCAAGAAATGCACCTATAAAACCGGGCAGGAACGCTTCTGCATCGTTCACGCCCTGGATCGGGCCCAGCGCGGCGATGTGGAAACCGGTCTGGTTTTCTGCGGCACCAATGCCTGGAAGGCCGATCGGATCACCACGGTACAGGCGATATTCGATGAGCTCTTCGACCTGGATCAAGGGAGGTCCCGGGGAGATACGGCCAATTCCTGAGCGACCGATCCAACTGATTGAGTGTAAGAAAGGCGAGCTGAATGCCCGCCTTTTCTTTTGGGGAAGGGGGAAGACCGATCGCGATGGCCGCGCATTCAGCCTGCCTCCCCGCTCAATCCGAACCTTTCCTCCATCACCTGAAAAATTCTCAGAAACCGGGCGTGGACGGTCTTGCGGTCTTCCGCCTCGGGCAGGCTTTCGCTTCCTCTTTCGATCATCACCGCCTGGCGCAGGAGCGGCTGGCGCTGTTCCTCGCCGTGGGTGTAGGGAAGAATTGCCGCGATCGTCTCCAGAAGCCGGATGACAACGGAGGCGTAGGTCCTGCCGTGCTGACGTATCTGGTCGAAAGCGGCATCCACGATGCCGGCGATATCGGGACGCATGGCGATGAGACGAAGATTGTCTTCGCCATCGAAGCGGTAGGATGAAAGAGGGACTCTTTCAACCATTTCGCGCAGTGCCGAACCGAGATGGTCGATGCAGCTGATGGCGGTAAAGGGGTCATTGATGCCCGGCGAGAGGGCGCGGACAGCGACTTCGACCAGCTCCTTGATCAGGAACTCGATATCCTGTTCCGGGCTTCGCCGGGAGCCGAAGATGAAGGCTTTGCCAACGCTCTTCGAGAGGTCCGTCAAGTTGCCCTTTTCAGCCGGCCACGCCTTGGCAAGTGTTTCTCCCCGGACGACGAAATGTCCCGGACGGCATTCGAGGCGAAGTAGTATTTTTTTCTCCCTCGCCATTTCGAAAAGGCCTTTTTCGTCGATCGCCTGGATGTACCCATACCGGTCGCTCCGCAGCGAAACCGAATCTTCCTCGAAATCCCCGGGGATTTTTGCTCCCGCCAGTTCATCCTGCCATCTTTCGTCCAGTTCACCGGCCCGATCCGAAAACTGTCTTTCGATGGCGTGGTGCAGGGAACCGCTGACGTTGGAGATCACCGTCATGGCCTGAATCGAGTCGGCGGCGTGATGAATGAAGAAGATGAGGATGCCCACGCTGAAGACCGCCAGGAGGAACGCAATCAGAATGGAGATCTGGGGGATGAACAGGTTCTGCCCGCTGCCGTGGATGGTGCGCAGCACCAGCAGGCAATAGAGATACGTCGCAATAAAGGTCCCGAAGACGAACTGGTTGCTGCGGTCGCGCATGAAATTGCTGAGCAGCCGCGGCCCGAATTGCTGGGAGGCGAGAGAGAGGGCGACGATGGTCACCGAGAAGACGACGCCGGTGACCGTGATCGTGGCGCCGGCGACGGTTGACAGGATGAGGCGGGAGCCTTCGGCCTGTTGGGCGGGAAACCATCGCAGGTTTTCAATCAATTTGGCACCCAGCCGGCGATCCATCGTCAGTGCGCCGAAAGAGAGGGCCACCGCTCCGATCGCCATCAGGCTGGGAATGAACCAGTAGCTGGAACGAAGTTTTTCCCACAAGTTGAGAAGTTTGGTTCTCATGGGGAAAGAATAGCAACAAACGGGGATGTCGCACCTGTTCGGGGGCCGTGATGTAGCCCTTACGGGGAGGGGGTCGGCCATATGGCCGGAAAATCGGGGCTGCGGAGGGCGTGAATCCTTGTCTTTTCGGCTCGTTCTGGTGTAAAGTGGCCCCGGTAAGTTTCTTGCATCAAACGGCGCAACCCTCGCCAAGGAGTTGAAATGTCCGCAAATACTGAACAGTATATTCCCAAGTGGCTTGCCTGGGAAACCACCCAGCGTTGTAATCTCAATTGCGTGCACTGCCGCTGCTCCTCCGACTTGGATTCCTCGGAAGGGGATTTCACCACCGATGAAGCCTTCAAGCTGATCGACGACATCTGCGAAATCTCCAAGCCTGTCATGGTTCTCTCCGGCGGCGAACCGCTGATGCGCAAGGATATTTTCGAGATCGCCCGCTATGGAACCTCCAAGGGGCTGCGCATGTGCATGGCCACCAACGGGACCCTCATCACCGAAGAGGTATGCCGGCAGATGAAGGAGGCCGACATCAAGATGGTCTCCCTCTCCCTCGATGGCTCAAACGCCGCCGTGCACGACGATTTCCGCAGCTGCCCCGGCGCTTTCGACGGGGTGGTGCGCGGCGCCGAGACCCTCAAACGCAACGGCATCAAGTTCCTCGTCAACTCCTCCTTCACCAGGCGCAACCAGCACGATATCGGTGCCACCTTCCGGACGGCCAAGGGGCTGGGGGCGACCGCCTGGTACATGTTCATGATCGTCCCCACCGGCCGTGGCGAGGAGATCATGAACGAGCTCATCTCCAAAGAGGACTACGAGGAGATCCTGGCCTGGCACTACAGGCAGGAGAAGGAGGAGAGCGAGATTCTCATGCGCCCCACCTGCGCGCCTCACTACTACCGGATCGTGCCGCAGATGGCCAAGGCCGAAGGGGTCGCCTTCGAGCGTCGCTCGCTCACCTTCTCCACCGGAGGCGGTAAGGGGTGCATCGCCGCGCAGACCATCTGTCTTATCGACTGCTTCGGCAATCTCAAGCCCTGTTCCTATTTTCACTCCTCCGTCGGCAACGTTAAGCAGGTCCCTTTCCGCGATCTCTGGTTCAACTCCAAGGTCTTCAACGATCTGCGTGACTTCAAGAAGTACAGCGGCAAGTGCGGCGAGTGCGAATTCGTCAACGTCTGCGGCGGCTGTCGGGCACGGGCCGACGCGGTCTACGGCGACTACATGGCCGAGGAGCCTTTCTGCAATTACATTCCGGAGCGCACCCGCAAACGGATGGAGAAGGAAGCGGCGGAAAACGCGGCGAAATGATTTGACGTAGGGGCGGGGTCGCCCCGCCCCAGGGCAGGGGAACCCTGCCCCTACAGATTATTGCCATCAATTCCCACAGGAGGATTTTTTAAATGACCACCGAATACGATTTCATCAAGGCCTGTTGGGGCCAGCCCGTCGATCGCACTCCCGTCTGGCTGATGCGCCAGGCCGGCCGCTATCTTCCCCAGTACATGGAAGTGCGCAGGAAAGTCAGCTTTCTCGAGCTGTGCAAGACCCCCGAGCTGGCCGCCGAAGTCACCATCCAGCCGATCGACTATCTCGGCGCCGATGCCGCCATCCTCTTCTCCGACATCCTTACCCCGGTGGAGCCGATGGGGCTCAAGCTCGATTTCGTTCCCGGGCCGGTCTTTGAAAATCCGGTGCGCACCAAAGCCGATATCGATGCGCTGCGCATTCCGGTAATGGAGGAGGACGTCCCCTACGTCCTGGAGACGATCAGGATCCTGCGCCGCGAGTTCGAAGGGCGCGTTCCGCTGATCGGCTTCGGCGGGGCCCCTTTTACTCTGGCCTGCTACATGGTCGAAGGGAAGGGGAGCAAGGACTTCGCCCAGATCAAGCGCATGATGTACGGAGAGCCGGAGCTCTACGCGGCGCTCATGGACAAGATCACCGAAATGGACCGCCAGTACCTCAACGCTCAGATCGCGGCGGGCGCCCAGGCAATCCAGATTTTCGACACTTGGGGAGGGATCGTTTCTCCTTTGGATTACGAAAGGTACATCCTTCCCTATACCAGGAAACTTATCGACGGCCTTGACCGCGACGGTATCCCCGTCATCCATTTCGTCAAAGGGGCCGGCACCATGCTCGATGTGGTCAGGAAAGCCGGCAGCGACGTTGTTGGACTCGACTGGCACATCTCCCTGGGAAAAGCGCGGGATATTCTCGGTGCCGAAATCGCCGTCCAGGGGAACCTCGATCCGACGGTCCTCTATGCTCCCAAGGCGCACATCGAGAAAGAGGTGAAGCGGATTCTCGACGAGAACGCCGGCCGCCCGGGGCATATTTTCAATCTCGGCCACGGCATTCTTCCCACCGTCGATCCCGAGCACGCCCGGTTCATGGTCGAGTGCGTGCACCGCTTGAGCAGCAAGTAACAAGGTGAGAGGTGAGAGGTAAGACGCAAGATGTGACCTCTCTCGGGTTTTTACCTCTCACCTCTCACTTCTAACGTCTAACGGATTTTATGGACCCTGAAAACTCTACCGGGCTGGTGCTGCTCAATATGGGCGGCCCCGATTCGCTCGATTCCATCGAACCTTTCCTGTACAATCTTTTCTCGGATCGAGATCTGATCCATCTGCCCCTCGGCGCGATGCTGCAGCGTCCCTTTGCCCGTCTGATCTCACATTTTCGAGCCAGGCGTGTTCGGGAAAACTACCGGATCATCGGCGGCAGCTCACCCCTGCTGAAATGGACGAATCTGCAGGCCCGGGCGATTGCGACGGAGATGGGCCCGGCTTTCCGCCCCTATGTTGCCATGCGCTACTGGCATCCCGATGCCCGGGAGACTCTGCGCCGGATGGCCGCCGACGGCGTGGAACGGGCCGTAGTCCTCTCCATGTATCCTCATTTTACCGGCGCCACGACAGGGAGCAGCCTCAATGATTTTCGCCGCGCCGTCGCCTCGGTGCATCCTTCGCTGAAGTACTCGGTGATCGAGCACTGGTATGACTGGCCCGGATATCTCGATGCGCTGGCGAGACGGGTGCGGGAAGGTCTGGCGAAATTTCCCGCCGAAATGCACGACCGGGTGCAGATCCTTTTTTCCGCACATGCCCTGCCGCAGAAGTTCATCGACCGCGGCGATCCCTATCTGGAACATGTTCTGTCCACGGTCAAGGGGACGATGCAGAGGGTCGGGGAGCGAAACTGGCACCTCGGATTCCAGAGTCGCAGCGGGCCGGTTCGCTGGATGGAGCCGGATACGGTCGAGGTGCTGGACCGTCTGGCCACCGACGGAGTCGAAGCGGTTCTGATGGTTCCCATCTCCTTTGTCTCCGATCACATCGAAACTCTTCACGAGATCGACATCGAATACCTGGATCATGCACGCAAACAGGGAATCCGCCACTTTCATCGGATGCCCTCTCTCAATGACCATCCCGATTTCATCGGCGCCATGGCGGCGCTGGTGACCGACCATCTGGATCGAAACAAATGAATCCGGAAAATTGAGGTTTTCAGAATGAAGAAAGAGTGCAAGGTCTGCGCTCAGCCCTTTGATCCGGAAGCAGCCGCTGCCGACCCGGCCCAGGAGGCCGGTGCATTTCTGGCCCGGGAACTTTATGAGGATGCCGGCGAGCTGTGTCAGCGGTGTCTGGCAAGCCGGGGAACTCTGGGGATGATGTACTGTCGGGAGTTTTACGGGTAGGAAGGGGCCGGCTCATCCTGGATAATTATTTCTGAAGAGTAGAAGCTGAAGGCTTTCCGGCCGCTCTCCTTGGCCCGGTACATGGCCAGGTCGGCCTTTTTCATCAAGGTGGCGGTATCGGTGCCGTCCTCGGGATAAAAAGCAATGCCGATGGAGGCGGAGATACGTCCTTCGCCGCCGGGGAGCTGAAACGGATCGTCCAGCACGGCCAGGATGCGCTGCGCCACGGCGCTGACGTGCGGAGGCTCGACAACCCGGGGCATGATGACTGTGAATTCATCCCCTCCCATGCGGGCGATCGTATCGGTTTTGCGCAACAGACCGCAGAGCCTTGAAGCCGTCTGCCGGAGCAGTTCATCCCCCGCATCATGCCCCAGGGTGTCATTAATTTCCTTGAAATGATCGAGGTCGATGAAAAGAAGGGCGACATGGTACTTTTCCCGTTCGGCCCGGTCCAGATTCTGCTGCAGGCGGTCCTGGAAGAGCAGGCGGTTGGGAATCCCCGTCAGGGGGTCGAAGTTGGCCTGGCGCCAGATTTTCTCCTGCAGCTCCTTTCGCTCGGTGATGTCCCGTAGAATAGTCTGCACTGACCAGCGGCCTTCGTAAAAGACGGGTGTGGAAGCCGCTTCGATGTCGATGGCCGTGCCGTCCAGGCGCATGATTTTCCCTTCCGTGTATTCCTTGTTTTCCCGCTGATCTTCAACAAGAGTGATGCCTTCCCCAAAGGTCTCGCGGAAATCGGGATGAACGAGGTCCTGGATCTCCGCCCCTTCCAGATCTTCCGGTGTTGAGGATGCGAAAAGCCGGCTCGCCTCGTGATTTCCGAAGACGATTGTGCCCCCCCGGTGGACAAGAATGGCATCAGGCAGGCGTTCGATAAGGGTCCGATAGCTGGCTTCGCTTTCCTGGAGGGCCTCCTCTACCTGCTTGACGTGGGTCAGGTCGTGCAGGGTTTCAATGACGGCGATGATTTCGCCCTTCTGGTTACGGATCGGCGCCGCCTCGAAGAGAAGGTAGCGGCGCTTGCCGCCGATATTCGGGAACCATCCTTCCGCCTGCAGACCGTCTGGTATCAGAGGCGAGTTGGCATAGCTTTCGTAAAGATCGAGCGTCTGCTCAAGGCGGTCGTCAAGAATCAGGTCGGCAAGGCAGGGGCGCTTCACCGGATAGAAAGCCTTCCAGTGCTGACTGGTACCAAGGACCTCGGTGATGGAAATGCCGGTGAGCTCTTCGCAGGCGCGCGTCCAGTTGAGGACCGTGTGGTTTCTGTCGAGCACGAAACAGGGGACCGCCGAATTCTGCAGCAGATTTTCAGTGAATTCCCGCTGCTCGTTCAGGGCAAGCTCGATCGCCTTTCGCTGGGTGATATCGAGGATAGTTCCGACCATCCCAGCAGGCTCGCCGGAGGCATTATGGAATACGGCCTTGTAAAAAAGAACATTGCGTCGTGAGCTGTCCGCATAAGTCATCGTATGTTCAAAGATCTGGAAATCCCCCGCCTCCTGGTGGAAAAGTTCCCGGTCGGAGGCCGCGTAGGCAGCCGCCTGCGCCGCGTCGGCGACATCGTGAACCGTCCGGCCGACGATCTCATTCCGGGATCGGCCGTGAACCTGTTCGAAGGCGCGGTTGCATCCAAGGTATACACCCTCGGTACTCTTGTAGTAGACGGGATTGGGTATGGTGTCGAGCAGGTTCTGGAGAAAAGTCAGTTGATTCTGAACGATCCGCTTTTGCTCATCGGTTTCAACCATCAGCTGATTGAACGCTTCCGCCAGAAGGGCGATCTCGTCCCGGGTCCTGACCCGGAGCGGCTCCCGGGTGTTCTCGCCGGTGGATATTTTGCGGACATGGCCGATGAACTCTCGAAGAGGGTGGGTCAACCGTCGCATTGTCAGCCAGACAAGCAGGGTGGAAAACCCCAGCGCTAGTACCATGCCCGCAGCAAACAGAAGGCGGGCCCTCTGAACGGCGGCGAAAGCCTCTGACCAGGGATAGTTGGCGGCGAGAATCCAGTTGACGTTTCTGAGATGCTTGAAGGTGGCCAGGAAGTGAAGGCCCCGGCTGTTGACCGTTTCTCCGCTCCCCTCAAAACCTTCGATGGCGTGGTCGAAAAGAACATTTGCACCGGGCGGGACGTCCTGACGCAGGATGCGGGACGGGTCCGGGTGCATGATCATCATCCGGTCGGTATTATAGAGGTAGAGATACCCCGTCTCCCCGATACGGACATCCCGGAGGCGTCCCAGAATGTTCTCCCGGGTCAGGTCCAGACTGCCGGCCAGGACGCCGACGAGTCGGCCGTCGGCATCCTTAATCGGAGCGGTGAAGTTGAGAGCGGGATGGTTGTGCGCCTGGCTGGAGAAATAGGGATCGGAGATGATGGGAGCCATGCCGGCGACGGTATCCCGGAAATAATTCCGGAAGGAATAATCCTTTCCGCGCCGGTTCGGCAGGTAGGGAGTTTCCGCCACCAGTCTTCCGTCTGCGGAAAAAAGGAAGATTCCGTTGTCGAATATCGTTCGGATCACCTCCACCCGGGTGTCCAGTATCTCCTGGGCGAAGTCGGAATCGCGGAGGCTTTCCGGAGGGATTGCGGCGGCAGCACGAACGATGGTGTTCTGGGCCAGGGAGATCTGTTCGTCGATCTGCTCGGCGACACTGGTCACCAGGGTAAGCTGGTTTCTGGAAATGGTCTCTACGAATCTGGATTCGAAAAACCGGAGAGCACTGAAACCGACGGCCAGAAGAAGGCTCGCCACCAGCAGGAAGACGGCTCCGGTCATCTTCGCATTAAGGCTGTATCGTATTGGCAAGCCAATTTCTCCGGGCAGTAAGTCCTTCGGGCTTGTGCACAGCGCCTGGACGGCCGGGGCCGGAAAAGATCGCCGACTCGAAAATGATTTAACTGGGGAATTGCGACTTATAGTCGACGCGACAATATAACGTAAATTCCGAAGTTTTAAAAGGAATTTGAGCCGGGTAAGCGTGGTCGGCCTCTTTTTAGAGCCCCTCGTCTCTCAGCTTTTCCACCAGAGCCTTCTGCGCCGGGGTCAGCGTGGTCGGCACCGCCACTTCGATGATGGCAAAGAGGTCCCCCTTGCCCCCTTTGCTACGGTGAGGAGCCCCGAATCCCTTCAAACGGATCTTCCCTCCTCCCGCCATTCCGGCGGGGACCTTGACCCTTTTGGGGCCCTCCAGAGTGGGGACTTCGACGGACGTGCCGAGACAGACGCCGCTGAAAGGGACTTTTACCCTTACCAGCAGATCACTCCCCTCGCGGGTAAAAACCGGGTCGGCATCCACCTCGATCTCCAGGAACAGGTCTCCGGGAGGGCCGCCGGTGGGACTTTTCCCTCCTTTACCGCCCACGCGCAGCTTCTGGCCGGACTCCACCCCTGCCGGGATGCGCACCTGCAGATGCTCCGCCCGTCCGTCCCGGCGATAATCGACGCGCCGTTCACCGCCGAGTATCGCCTGGCGAAAGGGGATCGCAAGGCGGAGGACGAAATCCTGTCCCTTGATGGTCCGCGGCTGGCCGGCCCCATGGAAGGTCGTCCGGCTGCCGTAACCGCCGCCGAAGACATGGCTGAAAACGTCGTCGGTGCCGAATCCGAATTCTCGAAAGATGTCGCCGACGTCGAAGCCGCGGAAAATATCCTCCTGGGAGAACCTCTGGTGAAATCCCGTCTCGCCGAACTGGTCGTACTGCTTACGCTTCTCCGCGTCCGACAGGACGGCATAGGCCTCGGTAATCTCCTTGAACTTCTCCTCGGCTTTTTTGTCGCCGGGGTTCTTGTCCGGGTGATACTTGAGGGCCAGTTTTCGATAGGATTTCTTGATGGCCTCGGCGGTGGCGTCCCGGGGAACGCCGAGGACGGCGTAATAATCTTTGGCCATGAATGCTCCTCAAGTTCGGATTTATCCATCTTCGGATATCAATATAGTTAGCGCGGGAGAACCCGTCAAGGTGGGAGGATAAAAAGGCTTCTCCGATGGAGAACTTGCAGGCAGCTTCTTTTCAGCTAGAATGTAAACACACGATTATACATTATTCCTATATTCGGAGGATGATCATGTACGACAGAAGTCGTTGGGTTCTTGATATCCGCATATGCTGGATGGTGCTCTTCGCGTTCTGCTGTCTTTCCCTGATCCCGGCGAACGGCAGCGCATCGCTGATCGAAAGTCGCCTCTCCGGCGGGGAGTCCCTGATGCAAAGGGAGGCGGAGATCGAAACGATCCGTCAGACCCTGGAGCGGGAAGTGGTTGTTCAGCGGCTTGCCGATTACGGTTTGAGCCCCGAAGAGGTGTCCGCCAAGCTTCCGACCCTGAGCGATGAGCAGCTTCACCAGCTGGCCTCCCTCTCGGAAAGCCTGGGGGAGGGCGGCATTCTCGGAGCGGTGATCGCGATTCTGGTCATCGTTCTGCTGGTGATCGTCATCCTCAAGGTGACCGACAAACAGGTGATCGTCAAATAGTCGAAGGAAAAAAAGGAGAGTCTGATATGTCGTTGCCGCGCCTATGGATACTGGATGCTCGCATCTGCTGGATGGTTCTGATCGCCTTCAGCTTTCTTTCCCTGGTTCCGGCCAACGGGAATACGGCTCTGATCGGCAGTCGACTTGCGGACGGTACCTTCGGCGCCGAAAGACAGGCGCAGATCGAAATGATTCGTCAGGCACTCGAGCAGCAGGTGGTGGCCCAGCGACTGTCCGACTTCGGTCTGTCTCCGGAGGAGGTATCCGCCAAACTTCCGACGATGAGTGATGAACAGCTTCATCAGCTGGCCGGCCTGTCCAAGGATGTGGCGGCCGGCAGCGTCCTCGAGGCGGTCATTGCCGTGCTGCTGATCGTCTTTCTGGTGGTCGTGATCATGAAACTCATGGACAGGGAAATCGTTATCCGGTGATTTTAAGGTTCCTTTTTGCTTTCATGCTGTTGAGCGGGTGCGGCTGCTCCCCCTTTCAGTCGCACCCCGGGAGCCCCGGGCAGCCGGGGCTTCACCTCGTTGAAGAGGTCCCTTTCCGGGCTCAGGAGAGTCGCGACGATTGCGGCCCGGCGGCCCTCGCCTCCCTGCTGGAACACCGAGGCAGACATCTCTCCGTTGCAGAAGTGACCCGGGCCGTTTATACTCCAGCCCTGGAAGGCTCCCTTTTGCCCGATCTGGAGAATTTCGCCCGCGCTCAGGGATTCGTCACCCGCTCCGGACGCGGCGACCTGCCCTTGCTTCGGCGGCAGATCGATGCAGGACGCCCAGTGCTGATCCCTGTGGAAACGGGATTCTGGGTGGCGACCCGGCCCCATTACCTCGTCGTTTTCGGTTACGGAGCCGAAGGTTTTCTGGCCCATGCCGGAATTCAAGAGGGGGTCTTCGTCAAGTCCGACGACCTTCTTGCACGGTGGGAGAAGATGAATCATCTTTACCTCTATCTGGAATAGCCCATGCGTTTTCCGATACTTCTAATCGTTTTTCTTCTTGCCGGCTGCTCCCTGCCGCGGATCATCGTTCTCAACGATCCGCTGGACGCCCGACAGCATAACGACCTGGGAGTGTCGTACCAGCAGCGGGGCGAAATAGATCTGGCCCTGCGCGAGTATGAACGTGCCGCTGAAATGGCAGACGAATGGGCCCGGCCGTTGATCAATCGGGGAAATGTTCTGGCGGCCCGCGGCGACTTGCGGCAGGCCGGGAAGAGCTATCTGCTCGCCCTGCGCCGCGAAGCGGATAATGCTGAGGCCATGAACAACCTGGCCTGGGTTCTCCTTCAGTCCGGAGAGGCGGAAAAAGCGCTCGAATGGGCGGAAAGAGCCGCTGTTGAAACACCCCGGGACGGCGCCGTTCTCGACACCCTGGCTGCGGTCCAGATAGCTCGCCAGGACTATTCCTCCGCCCGACTGACCCTTGCCCGTGCTCTTCTCCTCGAACTCGATCCCCACCTTCGAGAAGAATTCCAGCAGAAGCAGGCCTTTCTCGATGAGAAGGGCGAGTAGTGGTCGGAAATTTCCGGATGACGGATGACAGGTCCGTCCACTCTCGTCTCATCGCTCCTCACGCCTCACTCCTGAAATAATCCTTGACCGGAAAATTTCTGCGGGCTAATATTTCGGCAATCGAAATGTTAGGAGTTTAAAAAGTGGAACGTATTGAAAGGATTGCCAGCCTCTATCCGCTTCTCATGGGGCGGATGGGGCGATTAAGGAGCCTGGTCCATGAAGGGATGGACCTGACCTACAACCAGTACAAGACTTTGCTGACCATTGCCGACCGGAGGGAGTGTTCGCTGGGGGATCTGGCCCGGGAACTGGGGGTCGCCATGAGCAGCGCCAGCCAGATGGTCGACCGACTCGTCGGCGAGGGGGTGGTCGAGAGGAATCTGGATGAGGCCAACCGGCGCCAGGTAATCATTCGTCTCACCGACAACGGCGAGGATCTGATCGCCAAGCTTCGACAGGGGATTATCGATGGGTACCGAAGAGTCCTGGCGAAGATGTCCGATGAGGAGCAGGAGGAGTTGGTCGGATCCTTTGAAACCATAGCCCGCCTGCTCGGCAGACTGACCTGACAGGATGTCAATGGTTTTCAGGCTGAGCAAAAATGTCCAGATGCAAGGCGCCTGAAATCCTGAGGAATGAGGGGTACCTGGACGGTACGTCGTTGACGAAGGATGAAGCCAACGCAACAGATGGGCGTTTTTCATCAGTCTGTCAAGAAAGGAGCGAGAATGACTAGAATCGCCATCATCGGTGCCGGAATTTCCGGCCTCTCCACAGCTCATGCCATTCAGCGTCAGGCCGCCGCGGCCGGCATTGCGGTCGAGATCGTGCTTCTGGAAAAGAAAGACCGCATTGGGGGCAAAATCTGGAGCCTTAAGGAAAACGGCTTTCTCTGCGAATGGGGGCCCAACGGTTTTCTAGACAACAAGCCGATGACCCTGGAGCTATGCGATCGCCTCGGAATTCGCGATCGCCTGTTGCGGTCCAGCGACAACGCGCGCAAGCGCTTCATTTATTCGGAAGGGGTCCTGCACCGACTTCCTGAAAACGGTCCCAGCTTCCTCAAGTCCAGCCTCATCTCGTGGCCCGGCAAGGCGCGCCTGGCAGGCGAGATTCTGGTTCCGCCCCGCCGAGGCGAAGGCGACGAAAGCCTGGCCGATTTCGCCCGCCGCCGTCTGGGAAGCGAGGCGCTCGACAAGCTCATCGCGCCGATGGTGGCAGGCATCTTCGCCGGAGACCCGGAGACCATGAGCCTCAAAAGCTGTTTCCCCCGCATCAACGAGCTGGAGCGCGAATACGGGGGGCTGATCAAGGCCATGGTCAAACTGGCCAGAAAGAAGAAAGCAGAAATAAGGGAAGGGAAGGCGGTAGCCAGCGCCGCAGGTCCCGGCGGCATTCTTACGTCCTTTCGCGGCGGCATCCAGGAACTGACCGACGGCACGGCCGCCGCTCTCGGCGGCGAGGTGCGCACCGACGCCGGAGTGGTGGGGATTCTCCCCAGGAAGGAGGGGTTCGAGCTTCATCTGGAGGACGGCGGAACGCTCGACGCCGATATCGTGGTCAGCGCCGCCCCCGCTCACGCCCTGGCGGCGATGACCTCGGAAACCCTTCCCTCTCTCGCCGAAATTCTGAACCAGATCCCCTATGCGCCGATGAACGTGGTCTGCTTCGGTTACCAGCGGCAGAAGATCGCTCGAGACCTGGACGGATTCGGCTATCTCATCCCCAGGAAAGAAAGGAAAAGCATCCTCGGCACCCTCTGGGACTCCTCCATCTTCCCCCACCGCGCTCCCGAAGGCCATGTGCTGCTGCGCTCCATGATGGGAGGGGCGACCAACCCCGGCGCCATCGATCTGGCCGAAAGAGAAGTCAAGGCGCGGGTCATGGCCGATCTGGAGGAGATCATGGGAATCGACGTCGAGCCGGACTTCGTCCGCATCTTCCGCCACCGGCAGGCCATCCCCCAGTACACGGTCGGCCACGGGAAGAGGCTCCTCGCCCTGGACGATTGCCTCGGCGGCACCCCGGGACTCTTCCTGACCGGCAACGCCTTCTCCGGCGTCGGTCTCAATGACTGTGTCAACTCTTCCAATCAGATCGCCGCGAGAGTGGTGGCGTTCGTCAAAGAGAATAAATAATCGCCGGAAGTGAATGCTTACGACAACCCGTCATCACAGGAAATTCCCGGGGTTTGCCGAACGGCTTACGCTTTTTCCCGCCTGCGAAGATGCCATATTTGCCGGAGCCTGCAAAGATGACCGAAAACCTGACCATCAAGAGTCGATTGTTTCTGACGATTTTATTGATCTTTCTGGCCAGCACAACGTTCATGGGTTTTTTTTCTTACAGCCGGCAGGTCAATCAGCTTGAAGAAAGCGTGAAGGATCTGGCAAAAAATCAGTACCGGCTGTTTCAGTCGATTCTGGAGGCCGATGCGGAAGGACTTGCCAGGGCCCAGACGGGTCTGACGCGCCTTGAGCCTCTGTTGATACCTTTTGCGGGAAAAGACAGAGCCCGGCTCCTGGCTGCAACAAACCCTGTTTTCGAAGAACTTAAACGAAACCACAGCATCACCCACATGTACTTCGTCGAACCGGATGGCACGGTTTTTCTCCGGGCCCACGCCCCGGAGCAGCATGGCGACAGCCTGACGAGGGCCACCTATTTCAAGGCCGCCGAAAGCAGGAAGACGGTCACCGGACTGGAAATGGGGCGGAATTTTTTCTCCTTGCGATGTGTCGAACCGCTCTTTCACCAGGGAGAGCTGATCGGCTACATGGAGGTGGCCGAGGAGATCGACCATGTTTTCGAGCGGATGAAGGCGATTACCGGAAACGACGTCAGCCTTTTCCTGACCCAGGCGTTTCTCCAAAGCTATCAGATGGATTTTCAGACAAAACAGGTCGATGGTTTTACCGTCCTCTATCCGACCGACAGAGAGGTTTCCCAGCAGTTGGCCGCAAATTCCATCGAACTCATGAGGGAAGGGCTGGAAAAATTCTCCGTATCGATCGTCGAACTGAACGGGAAAAAATACGCCGTCGGCATGGGACCCTTCCAGGACGCCTTCGGCGCGACGGGCGGGATATTGTTTTCACAGCGGGATCTTACTCCCCTTTACTCTGCCATGTGGAAAGGGATCATGACCAGCATTACGGTCTTCTCCGCGATCTTCTTCGTCTGTTCCGCGCTGTTCTACCTATCGCTCAGAAAAAGCGTGAAGCTGTTCGACGTACTGCGACGCCATATCCAGGCTGTAACCAAAACCTGGGATCTCTCCTGTCCGCTGGAGAGCAACACCTGTGATGAGATCGGCGAACTTGTCGCTGATTTCAACCTGATGAAGGAAGAGATCAGGAAATTGAAGGGCAATCTGGAACTCAGGGCCGAAGAGCTTGCGGCGGCCAACCGGGAACTTGAGGCTTTCAGTTCCTCTGTTTCCCACGATCTGAGGCGGCCGCTCACACGGATTTATACCGCTGCCCAGCTGTTGCAGGACGGGTATTCCGAAAACCTCGATTCGACAGGGGACTTTCTTGTACAGGAAATCTGCAGGGCAAGCGCTGGAATGGAGGAGTTGATCGAAGATCTGCTGATGCTCTCGCGCATCGGCAGGAGCGAGATGCAGAGGGAGAAGGTGGATATAAGTCTTCTGGCCCGCGAAGTTGCAGACGAGGTGCAGTTGATTCAACCGGAGCGAAGAGTCGAGTGGGTCATCCCCTCGGGTTTTGCGGTCAGGGGCGATGGTCACCTTCTGAAAGTGGCGCTCAGAAATCTTCTGGAGAACGCCTGGAAGTTCACCGGTCCGGTTCAACACCCGAAAATCGAAATCGGGATGATTGATCAGCAGGAAAGAAAGGCGATTTTTGTCCGTGACAACGGGGTCGGGTTCGACATGAAGGATGCCGACCGACTTTTCCAGCCTTTTCAGCGACTTCATGATTCAAATGAATTTCCAGGCACGGGGATCGGCCTTGCGACCGTTCAGCGCATCGTCCATCGCCACGGAGGGACGCTGTGGGTAAAAGGAGAAAAGGGAAAAGGAACCACCTTCTTTTTTTCACTCCCCTGAAAAATATCTGCCGCAGAGTATTATTCCCCCAACTTCATTGTAAAAGAAAACTATAACGGTTAAGATTTGGAAGCTAAAAGGCCTCCGGCTCGAATCCGAATGCCGGATCAGCGCAGAGTTGAATCCTTCGCCCCGCGAATCCTCTTGGGATGTAATGAATAAATGTTAAGCTTGACAATGTTGATGATAAAGTTCAAAGCATCTCGAATGCGGCGTGCTGAGGGATTTTGATGAAAAACAGCCGACCGGTTAAACCTGTCAAGATCGATCGGGCATCCCGCTCGATTGCCGGAATCTATCTGTCGATATCGGCATTGTGGATCTTTTTTTCCGATCGGCTGCTGCTCGCCCTTTCCCTGGATCCCACCCAGCTGGCTCGATTTCAGACCCTCAAGGGATGGCTTTTCGTTCTCTTCACGGCGGCTCTGCTGCACCTTCTGGTCCGCCGCACCCTGACCCGGATGCGAATTTTCGAGCAGGACGCCCTGGAGAGCGCGGAGCGATATCGGTATCTCTTCGATAAAAATCCCCACCCCATGTGGATCTACGACCTCGAGACCCTCTCTATACTGGCGGTCAACGGTGCCGCCGTGGCGCATTACGGATATGACCGTGACGAGTTTCTCTCTCTGACCATCAAGGATATCCGTCCCGCCGATGATATCCCGGCATTGCTGAAAAGAACGACGGAGTCAACCGATGGCTTGGGCCGCTCGGGGGTGTGGCGCCATCGGAAGAAGGACGGCACCCTGATCTCCGTGGAAATCACCACGCATGTTCTGGAGTTCGAAGGGCGTCCGGCGAAGCTGGTTCTGGCCCACGACGTGACGGAAACAGTCAAGGCGGAAGAGGGGCTGCGGCGGCTCAACCGGACTCTTCGAGTCCTGTCCCGGTGCAATGAAACGCTTGTGCGGGCCACGGAAGAAAAGGAGCTTCTGCATGGGGTCTGCGACAACCTCGTTACCCTGGGCGGGTATCTGTTCGCCTGGGTCGGCTTTCCAGGCCCGGATGTAGACCGAACGATCGAAATGTCCGCCTTCGCCGGAGAAGACGGCGGGCATTTGCGAAGCCTGAAGTTGAGCTGGCAGGACAACGATCAGGGGCAGGGGCCCACAGCCAGGGCGATCCGGGAGGGCACCACGGTGGTGAGCCGGGACATGCAGACTGACCGCCGCTTCTCCCACATGCGGACGGTGATCGGAGACTTGGGGATTTCCGCCGCCATTTCCCTGCCGCTGCGCTCCGGAGAGGAAATCGTCGGCGCTCTGACTCTCTACAGCACGGATGTTGAGGCTTTTGATCAGGAAGAGGTGAAGCTCCTCTCCGAGCTGGCGGAGGATCTCGCCTACGGCATCGTTTCCCTGCGCACCGCCGTGGCCCGAAAAGAAGCGGAAGAGTCGCTGAAATTGCGCAACCGGGCCATCGAAGCGAGCAGCAACGGCATTATGATCTGCGACGCCAAGGACCCGGAAATGCCGATTCTGTACGTCAACCCTGCTTTCGAACGCATCACCGGTTTCGGCGCCGAAGAGGTGGTCGGCCGCAATCCCCGTTTGCTGTCCGGCGAGGATACGGACCAGAAAGGGGTTATCGATATCCGTGAGTCCATTCATCGTGGCGTGGAAACGGAGGCGGTAGTGCGAAACTACCGCAAGGACGGTTCCCTTTTCTGGAACGAGCTCTCGGTGGCCCCGGTGCGTGATGCGGATGGTGGTGTGAGCCATTACGTGAGCGTCTTCAATGACATCACCGAACGCAAGCGCTATGAGGAGCAGCTCGAGCACCATGCCGGCCACGATCCTCTGACCGACCTGTTGAACCGCAACCTGCTGATCGACCGGCTGGAACAGAGCATCGTCTACGCGAGGCGCTCCCATCGCCTGCTGGCGGTTCTGCTTCTCGATCTCGACCGGTTCAAGGTGATCAATGAAAGTCTGGGTCACGGTCAGGGAGACGAACTGCTGCGGATTGTGGCCAAGCGACTGACCGGATGCGTGCGTCCCGGCGATACGGTGGCACGCCTGGGCGGCGACGAATTCGTCATCGCCCTGGCCGAGGTGGCCGAAGTGGATGATGTGGGGATGATGGGCAGAAAAATCCAGGAGGCCTTGATCCGCCCCTTTCATCTTTCCGGGCGAGAGCTCTTCGTCACCGCCAGCATCGGCATTAGCTTCTATCCCCGGGATGGCGGGGATGGCGAGACCCTGATCCGCAACGCCGATGTCGCCATGTACCGGGCAAAGACGGAAGGAGGAAACCAGTTCCGCTTCTTCGCTCCGGAAATGAACCTGCGGGTGATGGAAACACTGGAGATGGAGGCCGATCTGCGCCGAGCCCTGGAGAGGGATGAGTTTCTCCTGTATTACCAACCGATGGTCGATCTGGCCAGCGGCCGGATCAGCGGCTGTGAAGCCCTGCTCCGCTGGCGCCATCCGGAGAAGGGGCTCGTGCCTCCGGGCGCTTTTATCCCACTGGCTGAGGAAACGGGGCTGATTGTTCCCCTGGGAGACTGGGTGCTGCGGGAGACGTGCCGGCAATTCCGTGAGTGGCGCAAGGCCGGGGTTCCAGTGATCACTATCTCGGTGAATCTTTCCGCCCGTCAATTCAGGCAGGACGATCTGGTCGAGAAGGTTCAGCAAACCATCGAGGATGCCGGCATGGATCCTCAGAAACTGATCCTGGAACTGACCGAAAGCATGATCATGCACGACCCCGCGGGAGCCGCGGA
>NZ_KI421415.1:125268-174571 GCF_000472285.1 Desulfuromonas sp. TF | reverse complement strand
AGAGTTGAGACGCTGCAAAAAGCGCCCCCAAAAGGAGGATTATGCCATGGCCCGGGAGCTTTCCTGCAAAAAGCCCCAACCATGCACCGGCTCAAGGGACTCGGTATCGGTCTCAGCCTGGACGATTTCGGAACCGGCTACTCAAGTCTGAATTACCTGCGGCGTTTTCCCGTCGACAGCCTTAAGATCGACCGCTCATTCATCACCGACGTCACCAGCGATGCAGGTGCCGCGGCGGTCGCCACCAGCGTCGTGGCCATAGCACACAGCCTGAGACTCACTGCAATTGCCGAGGGGGTGGAAACGAAGGAGCAGTTGGCCTTCGTGCGTGAGAGCCGATGCGACGGTCTGCAGGGTTACTACTTCAGCAAGCCGCTGCCAGCCGATGAAATCGTCCGACTGCTTCGGGAAGACCGCCGTCTGGAGAGTTGAGACGCTGCAAAAAGCGCCCCCAAAAGGAGGATTATGCCATGGCCCGGGAGCTTTCCTGCAAAAAGCCCCATGAGCACCATCTGCACCTGTGCAGCATGAAAACCCATCTGCCGGAGAACGAACTGGCTCTTCTGAGGAAAAATCCGAAGTATGTCTGCGCGATTTGCGGCGGACGGGTCGACCGGGGCTTCAATCTCTGTGCTCCCAAGCGCATAAGGACCTGAGAGCCGGAACCCTTTCGGAAAGATCGCAGCCTAGTGTCCCGTTTGGTTAGTCCATTCATATAATTCTGAGGCATTTTGGTTGCTGGCAAGGCGCGTCGACGCAGGCCTAGCCTGAGCTAAGCCGAGGAGACGCAACGCAGCTAGCGGCCAAAAGGGCCAGAATTAATGGACGGAATTAATTAATCGGGACACTAGCGATACCCCCTGGCCTGCAGAGTGAAGAGCTGGGCGTACTGGCCTCCCTGCGCCATCAATTGATCATGTCCCCCCTGCTCCACGATTCGCCCTCCGCCAATGACCACGATATGGTCCGCCATTCGTACCGTGGAGAAACGGTGCGAAATGAGAATGGTCATCTTTCCATCGCAGAGTTCGCGGAAGTGCTCGTACAGGCTCGCCTCGGCTTTGGCGTCCATGGTGGCCGTCGGTTCATCGAGGACCAGGATGTCGGCGCCGGTGCGCATGAAGGCCCTTGCCAGGGCGATCTTCTGCCACTGCCCCCCTGAGAGCTCGCGGCCTCCCTTGAACCAGCGGCCGAGCTGGGTATCGTAGCCCTCGGTCATCTGTTTGATGAAAGGGGCGGCCATCCCTTTTTCGGCGGCCTCGTGCCAGCGCTGCCGGTCGTCGAAATGGGAGACGTCGCCGGCGCCGATATTCTCGCCGACCAGCATCTGGTAGCGGCCGAAATCCTGAAAGATGACTCCGATGCGTCGGCGAAGGGCATCGGTATCCCACTGCCGCAGGTCGAGGCCGTCCAGAAGGATCCGTCCCGAATCCGGTGTATAGAGGCGGGTGAGCAGCTTGATCAGGGTCGTTTTGCCGGAGCCGTTTTCTCCGACCAGGGCCAGGCTCTGGCCGGGTTTCAGGTGCAGGGTGATGTCGTTCAGCGCCGGCTGCTCGCCGCCGGGATAGGTGAAGCTGGCCCCTTCGAAGCGGACGCCGTCTCCGGGACACGGCCCGGCGGTGAACTCCCCGGCCGGCTGGGGGACTTCCTGCTCGAGGTATTCGTAAAGGTTGGAAAGATAGAGGTTGTCTTCGTACATGCCGCTGATGGCTGAGAGGCTGGCTGAAACGGCGGACTGCCCCTGTTTGAACAGCATCAGGTACATGGTCATCTGACCGAGGGTGATGGCGCCCTCGATGGCTGCCAGGGCAATCCAGGCATAGGCGCCATAGAAAGCGGCGGTGCCGATCAGCCCGAGGGAGAAGCCCCAGAAATCCCGGCGCAGGGTCAGGAGGCGGTCCTCGGCATAGAGGCGGGCGAAGATGTCGCGATAGCGCTGCAGCAGTTTCGGCCCGAGGCGGAAGAGCTTCACCTCCTTGGCGTGGTCCTCGCGGGCGAGGACCGTCTCGATGTAGAGCTGCATCCGGGACTCCGGCGAGCGCCAGCGGAAAAGCCGGAACTTGTCGCCGGAGAACTTGGCCTCGGCGATGAACTCGGGAAGCCCGCCAACAAACAGGATCGCCACCGCCCAGGGAGAAAACTGCACCAGGAGCACCGCATAGCTCGTAAGGGAGACGGCATTCTGCACCAGTCCGAAAGTGCGGTTGACCAAGCTCAACGGGCGCGAGGAGGCTTCGCGGCGGGCGCGGGTGAGCTTGTCGTAAAATTCGGAATCCTCGAAATGGGCCAGGCGCAGGGTGAGGGCTTTCTCCAGGATCATGAGATTGATCCGCTGCCCCATCAAAGCCCGCAGCAGAGACTGGCAGACGGAGATGCCGCGCTGGGCGCCGGCAATGGACGCGATGAGGCCGCCCTCCAGTGCGACAAGAAGGAGGACCGGGGCGGTTTCGGCGGCGCCGGAGGTCTTGTGCAGTTCGATCGCCGCCACCACTCCGTCGACGATCAGCTGGCCGACCCAGGCGACGGCCGCCGGCAGGATCCCCGCGACCAGAGTCAGCAGGGCGAGGACCAGGGTGAGGTCGCGCCGGGTCGACCAGACCAGCTCCAGGGCGCGCCGGCTGTAACGGAAGATCCCGATGAAGCGCCGGGGCAGGTCGGTATCGTCAGTCGTCCAGTCGTACTTTTTCACGGTTGTTCCAGGTCATGGCATTTATATTGGAGGATATGGTTTCTTCGAAAAGAGGATACTACCCTTGAGGATCCCTGATCAACCCGCTTCTGCTTGTCTCGCGGCAATGTTTTACTTATAATCCCTTCCGTGATGTGCATCCCCAAATTCAATCAGAGGTATACCACCATGAGCGTATCGAATCCCTTCATTCAGATGGAAACGTCCCTCGGCGAGATCATCCTCGAGCTCGATGTTGAAAAGGCCCCTGTCTCAGTCGAGAATTTTATCTCCTATGCCCGCTCCGGTCACTACGACGGCACCATCTTTCATCGGGTGATCAAGGGATTCATGATCCAGGGCGGCGGCCTCACTCAGGACATGCAGGAGAAAACGACCCGGCCACCGATCGTCAATGAGGCCCGCAACAAGCTGAAGAACAGAACGGGGACCGTCGCCATGGCCCGCACCGGCGAGGTCGACAGCGCCACGGATCAGTTTTTCATCAATACGGAGAACAACAAGTTTCTGGACAACACCGGCACGAGTCCGGCGGATTTCGGCTATGCGGTATTCGGCAAGGTCGTGGACGGGATGGACGTGGTCTACATGATCGAGCAGCGCCCCACCAATTCCGTGGCCGGGCATGACGACGTGCCGGTGGAGCCGGTGGTCATTACGAAAGTGACGGTGATCGACTGACGATCATTCGGGGGGATTTGACTTAGGTTTACCGTAAAAGGGCGGTCCGAAGAGGCCGCCCTTTTACGTTTCCGCAGGTGAAAGTGGAACGATCTATTTCCGTCTCCCAGCGGGGCCTCGCCCCTGTCCTCGTTTTTCACTGACGCCGGCGCTCCTCTGCTCGGCAGGCTTTTGCGGCCGGGCCTCGCTCACCTCAATGACGCGGTCGACCAGGAGGGTGCCATCGAGGGTGGCGATCGCCTTTTTGGCTTCGACATCGGCCATCTTAACGAATCCGCATCCCTTGAACTGACCCGTTTTCGGGTCTTTTATCAGGTGGATCGATTTCACCCGGCCGGCCACCGAAAACAGCTTCAGGATATCCTCTTCCGTGGCCTTGAACGAGATGTTCCCTACATACAGGTCTTTACCCATGGTTTTTCCTCTTTCGAATGGGGGCCTCTTGCATTTCATCACTATTCGGCGGAGGTGAGCCTGCCGCCGGAATTGAATATCCCGGACAACCCGTCTGCAGAGCATGCTTGCGATTGTCGGGGAATTGGCGGCAATGGTCCGGCTTGATGTCTTCGATACCGCAGAGATGGCCGGCTCCTTCCGGCAGGTCCAGGAGCCAGGGGCACCGGTCGGCATCCTCACCCGTCTCGGGGTCGATCCAGGCGAGATGCAGGATATTGCCCCGGCCGAGATCGAGAGTGTCGATCCGGGCCATTATATCGCTGCGTCCCGCGCTTTTCCATCGTTCGAGATCGCCGTCGGAGATGCAGCCCCGGTAGGCATCCACGAGATGGAGGCAGCAGTGGCCGCAGTTCCGGCAGCTAAATCCCTTCCTCTTCATTCTCCCTCTTCCCGGCGGCTTCCGAATCCCGCCCGGGCGCTTCGAGGCTGACCCGGCCGAGCATCCCTCCACGAAGCTCCCGCAGAAAGGCTTCGGCGGCCCGGTGCAGGTCGATCTCCCCGCCGCTGACCAGGCAGCCTCGCCGCCGGCCGACCTCTTCGAGCAGGGCGGTGGCGGTCTCGGGCATTGCGTCGAGTTTATAGCGCTTCAGGACAAACTCCGGGTAGTACTGTGCCATTAAGTCGGCGGCAAAGAGGGCCACATCGGCATAGTCCATCGCGCTGTCGCCGATGGCGCCGCTGGCGGCGAGCCGATACGCTCCATTCTGGTCGCTCATCACCGGCCAGAGCAGCCCCGGCGTATCGGAGAGCAGAATGCCGTTGCGCAGATCGATCTGCTGCGGACAGGTGGTGATGGCGGGCTTGTCGCCGACCCGGGCGATGGTCCTCCCCGCCAGGGTATTGATGAGGGTCGATTTGCCGACATTGGGAATGCCGATGACCATGACCCGCAGCGGTTTGCCGGGCTTGCCGCGGTGAGGCGCCAGGTGGCGGCAGAGTTTTGGAATGCGCCCCGCCTCGATGCGCTTGCGGGCTTCCAGGGGAAGGGCGCGCACACCGGCTTCCTTTTCAAAATGTTTTACCCAGGCCCGGGTGATTGCGGGGTCGGCAAGATCGTTCTTGTTGAGGACCTTGATGCAGGGCTTGACCCCGCGCAGCTCGGCCAACAGCGGGTTGGCGCTGGAGGCGGGGAGGCGGGCGTCGAGAACCTCGACGATCACGTCGAAATTCGGCATCGTCTCGGCAATCTGCCGCCGTGCCTTGCTCATGTGCCCGGGGTACCATTCTATGGCCATCGGTGTTTCTTTCTTCTTTTCACGGATGTTGAAAAATCTTCAAACTGTCAATCTAACACATTCGGCGCCGGGAAAGTCAATTTTTCGCCAGCCGTTCAATCCGCAGAGCGGTCGCAGGTTGACGAACCGGATCTCCATGCCCTAGAATTCGGAAGGCGTGACTCTCCATAAAGGTCAAAAACCTGCACGCGGATAACATCCGATCAAATCTGATAAAATCGGATCAAACATGAATTTCAATTAAATCTCTCTGTTGCCAGGTTACCCGGTAAAAGCCAAAAGCTTCCAAATTAAAGGTGGTTGCTCATGAAAGACGGCACGCGACTCGTCTATTCCTCGGATCAAGGCCGGATCTGCCCCGGGTGCGGCAAGCCGGTGGCCGGGTGCGCCTGCGCCCGGTCGAAGACATCGGAGAGCGGGGACGGCATCGTCCGCGTCCGCCGTGAGTCCAAAGGCCGCGGCGGCAAGACGGTGACCGTGGTCGTCGGCGTGCCCCTCGCGGGTGAGGCGCTGAGGTCATTGGCGGGAGAACTGAAACGCCGCTGCGGCACCGGCGGAACGGTCAAGGAGGGCAATATCGAAATCCAGGGGGATCATGCGGATCTTCTTGTGGCCGAGTTGCAGAAGCGAGGTTACGTGGTGAAACGGGCCGGAGGATAAGAGACTTTGAGCGTCGAAAGCGATGAGCCCGAAATTCCCGATACCATCGAACTGCCGATCGACGGGGTCCTTGACTTGCACACCTTCCGCCCGAAGGAGGTGAAGGATCTTGTGCCGGATTATCTGGAAGAATGCCGGAAACACGGGATTCTCGATGTGCGCATCATCCACGGCAAAGGAACGGGGGTGCTCCAGCGCAGGGTGCATGCCATTCTGGGCCGCCTTTCGGAGGTGCGATCCTTTCGACCGGCGGGAGAAGACGCCGGAGGATGGGGGGCCACCCTGGTTCGCCTGAACCCTTCGGAAAAGGACGGTTGAGAGGTTTCTCCATTGTCTTTGCCGCAACTTTTGACTAGGATGATACCCTTTGAAAAGACCGTCTTTCGAATCACTGACAAAGAGAGAACATCCCATGAGTATTTCAGATCGTTACCGGCAATTGGTAAACGAGATCCAGGCGTATTATGAAGAAATGAAGGATGTGGCCGCTTCCGAGGACATGGCGGAGTTGAGGATGATCGGCAAAGCCACCCTGGAGCTGAAGGATTTGCAGGATTCGGTTGGGGAGATCCCCCGCATCCGTCTGGAATCCCAACTTACTCCCGTGCTCCTCAAGGCCCACTCTCAGCTTGACCGAGCCCGGCTTCTGCTCGATGAGCAGGGGGAGGAAGACCGGGCGGCGGGGGTCTGGGAACTGGAACAGAAAATCTATCGGCTGTTGAACGATTTGTAAGGTCCCACGCTTCTTTCCCTCTGCCGCCCCAATTCTTGACGATTCCGCGCTTTCCGTGCTATTGTGCCCCATTTCAAGCACCGGAGACTTCATGTATTCCCCCACCCTCGAAGAATTCCTCGCTCACGCCGAAGAAGGCAATCTCATACCCGTCTACCGGGAGATCATGGCCGATATGGAAACTCCGGTTTCCGCCTTCAGAAAGATCGACGACGGCCGGACCTCTTTTCTTCTCGAGAGCATTGAAGGTGGTGAGAAATGGGCCCGCTACTCCTTTCTGGGCAGCGGTCCGGGGAAGGTCTTCCGCTGCCGCGGACGGCGCTTCGAAATCCTTGAGAACGGCCGTTTGTTGCGCGAGGGGGAAAGTTCCGATCCCCTGGATGAACTCAAGTCGTTCATGGCTCCCTACCGGCCGGTGCAGATCGAGAGCCTGCCCCGTTTTTTCGGCGGCGCCGTCGGGTATCTCGGCTACGATATGGTCCGTTTCGTCGAAGACCTTCCCGATTCCGGAAAACAGGATATAGGGACCTTCGATGCCTGTTTTCTCCTTACCGAAACGTTGCTGATCTTCGACAACGTGCGGCAGAAGATCAAGGTGCTCTGCAACGTCCACCTGCCGCCCGGAGAAGATCCCGCCTCCGCTTACCGCCGGGGCCTCGCCGGGATCGATGCCCTGATCGAGCAGCTGCGGACTCCGCTGCCCGTCCGCAAGCAGCAAGCCGCGCTCTCCCCTGCGGTGGAATTGACCCCGAATTTCACCCCGGATGCCTTCAAACGGGCCGTGGAGCAGTGCAAGGAATACGTGCGCGCCGGCGATGTGATCCAGGTGGTTCTTTCGCAGAGGTTCTCCGCTCCACTTGCCTCCGACCCCTTCGATATCTACCGGGCCCTGCGTACCATCAACCCCTCCCCCTATATGTTCTTCCTGCGTTTCGGCGAAACCCTGGTCATCGGCTCCTCCCCCGAGGTGCTGGTACGCAAGGAAGGAGACCAGGTGGAGGTGCGCCCCATCGCCGGCACTCGCCCACGAGGTTCCGATGCCGCCGAGGACGCTCGACTGGTGGAGGATCTGCTGGCCGATCCGAAAGAGTGCGCCGAGCATATCATGCTCGTAGACCTGGGACGCAACGACCTGGGGCGGGTCTGCCGCACCGGAAGCATTGAGGTCTCCGAACTGATGGTGATCGAGCGCTACTCCCATGTCATGCACATCGTCTCCAATGTGCGGGGCCAGCTGGAGCCCGGGCGCGACGCCTTCGACGTTTTCCGCGCCACATTCCCTGCGGGGACCCTGTCGGGAGCTCCCAAAATCCGTGCCATGGAGATCATCGACGAGCTGGAACCCTGCCGGCGCGAGATTTATGGCGGAGCGGTCGGCTATCTTTCCTTCTCCGGCAACATGGATCTGGCCATCGCCATCCGCACGCTCGTGGTTCAGGGGGACCGAATCCATCTTCAGGCCGGTGCCGGAATCGTCGCGGACTCCGTCCCTGAGACCGAATATGACGAAACGCTGAACAAGGCCCGGGGTGTGATGAAGGCGATTGAATTGGCGCAGCAAGGGTTGGATTAATTCGTGATCCGTGATCCGTGATCCGTGGCTCAGCTTTTCCGGTTCACGGTTCACCGTTCACGGCCTTTCGAGGTTTTCCTATGCTTTTGATGATCGATAATTACGACTCCTTCACCTACAACCTGGTCCAGTATTTTCAGGAACTGGGCGAGGAGGTGGAAGTCTTCCGCAACGACAAGATCACCGTTGACGAAATCCAGCGGAAAAAGCCGCGGCGGCTGGTGATTTCCCCAGGACCGTGTTCTCCCGTCGAGGCGGGGATCTCGGTTGCGGCGATCCGGGAACTGGCCGGCAAGATGCCGATTCTGGGTGTCTGCCTCGGGCACCAGTCCATCGGCCACGCCTTCGGGGGACGGGTGGTTCGCGCCGCCTCCCTCATGCACGGTAAGACCAGCCCCATCCATCATGATGGCCGAGGCCTTTTCAAGGACCTCTCCAACCCCTTCGACGCCACGCGGTACCACTCGCTGATCGTCGAGCTGGAATCCCTGCCGGAGTGCCTGAAGATCACCGCCTGGACCAAGGAGCAGGAGATCATGGGCATGGAGCACGTCGAACTTCCCCTCTGGGGAGTGCAGTTTCACCCCGAGTCGATCCTCTCGGTGGAGGGGAAAAAGCTGTTGAAGAATTTTCTCGACGTGTCCTGATGGCCACGTCGAGAGTCATTGGTCATTGGTCACTTGTCATTGGTTTCGGTTCTTAAACAGATGACAAATGACAACTGACAAAGGACGGCCTTTATGATCAAAAAAGCGATCGCAAAAGTTGTGGAGCGGCAGGACCTTTCCGAAGCCGAGATGATCGAGGTGATGAACCAGATCATGGGAGGAGAGGCGACTCCGGCGCAGATCGGCGCCTTCATTGCCGCGTTGCGCATGAAGGGGGAGACGGTGGCCGAGATTGCCGGCGCCGCCCGCGTGATGCGCGACCGGGCCACCCCGATCAGGGTCGGCCCCGTCCTCGATATCGACCGCGAGGATATCAACCTCGACCGGGAGACCATCCTCGATACCTGCGGCACCGGCGGCAGCGGCACCCGCAGCTTCAACATATCCACCACCGTCGCCTTCATCGTGGCCGCGTGCGGCATCAAGGTGGCCAAGCACGGAAACCGCAGCATCTCCTCGGCCTGCGGCAGCGCCGATGTCCTGGAAAAGCTGGGCGTGAATCTCGATGTGACGCCGGAGGCTGTGGGGGAGTTCATCCGGGAGGTGGGGATCGGTTTCCTCTTCGCCCCGGCCCTGCACGGAGCCATGAAGCACGCCATCGGACCCCGCCGGGAGATCGGCATCCGCACCATCTTCAACATTCTCGGACCGCTGACCAATCCCGCCGGGGCCGACCGGCAGGTCCTGGGAGTATACCGGGAGGAGCTGGTGGAAACTCTCGCTTCGGTGCTGATTCGGCTCGGCTGCAAACGGGGCTTCGTGGTCTACGGCATGGACGGCATGGACGAGGTGACCTTGAGCGCTCCGACCCGCGTCGGAGAGATCAGGGACGGCAAGGTAAGTCTCTACACGGTTGAGCCCGAGGATTTCGATCTGACCCGCTGTACTCTGGCCGACCTGCAGGGGGGCGATGCCGGCGAGAATGCGGTTATTGTCCGGGATGTCCTCGCAGGAAAGAAAGGCCCAAAGCGGGACGTGGTTCTGCTCAACACAGCTTTCGCCCTCGTTGCGGCCGACGTAGTCGATGAGGTGCAGGCGGGAATCGCCGCCGCCGCCGAAGCGATCGACTCGGGTCGGGCGCAGGAGAAGCTGGACGGTCTGGTGCGACTGACGAACGAATAAAAACATTGAGGTGAGGCGTGAGGTGTGAGGAGCGAGAAAATCGATTTTGTGCCTCACCCCTCACGCCTCGCGGAATTGACCCATGATTCTCGACAAAATTATCGACCATAAACGCCAGGAGGTCGCTGCGGCAAAATTCCGCAGCCCCGAGCAGGAACTGCGTGCCCGCCTGACCGAACTCGAGGACCGACCCCGCGGCTTCGTTCAGGCGCTGCACGCGGTGGAGGGAGAGGGCCGGACCCCGGTAATCGCCGAGGTGAAGAAAGGCTCCCCCTCGAAAGGGGTGATCCGCCCCGACTTCGACCCCGTTGCCATCGCTGAAATCTATGAGGCCAACGGTGCCGCCTGCCTCTCCGTCCTGACGGATGAGCGTTTCTTCATGGGCCGTCTGGAGTATCTGACGGAGATCCGCAGACACGTCAAGCTTCCTCTTCTGCGCAAGGACTTTGTCTGCGATCCCTACCAGCTCTACGAGGCGCGTGCGGCGGGAGCCGATGCCGTTCTCCTCATCGCCGCCATGCTCGACCTGGTGCAATTGAGGGATTTTACAGCTCTGGCCCGGGAGCTTGGTCTCGACGTGCTCCTCGAAGTCCACGACGAACAGGAACTGGAGACGGCGCTGCAAGTCAACTGCGAGCTGGTCGGCATAAACAACCGCGACCTCCGCACTTTCGTCACCGATTTGTCCACGACCGAGCGGCTCGCGAAACACGTCCCCGGCAACCGCCTGATCGTCGGCGAAAGCGGCATCCACTGCCGGGCCGACGTGGTCAGGCTGCAACGGGGCGGCGCCAGGGCCTTTCTCGTCGGCGAGAGCCTGATGCGGGAGGCCAACATCGGAGCGAAACTGCGTGAACTGTTGGGAGAGTTGTAGAGACTTTTTTATGGTTAAAGTCAAGATCTGCGGCATAACAAATATCGACGACGCTGTGCATGCCGCCGACTGCGGGGCGGACGCGCTGGGGTTCGTTTTCTTCGACAAAAGTCCTCGCTGCATATCCCCCGAGCAGGCGAGAGGAATCATTGCCGAACTCCCGCCTTTTGTGACCGCTGTGGGACTGTTCGTCAATGAGGAGCCGCAGCGCGTCCGGGAAATCGCCGAATTCTGTGCCCTCGATGCGCTTCAGCTGCATGGCGACGAGACTCCTCAAGACTGCCTTCTCCCTCCCCATCGGGTGGTCAAAGCCCTGCGGGTCAAGGATGCGTCCAGTCTGGTCCCTCTGGCCGATTACGCCGTTTCAGCCCTGCTGCTCGACGCCTGGGTCTCCGGCATCTACGGCGGCACCGGGCATGTCTTCAACTGGGAGCTGGCGGCCCGGGCGGCCGAGACGCGTCGCATCATTCTGGCCGGAGGGCTGAATCCGGACAACGTGGCCGAGGCGGTGCGCTCGGTGCGTCCATACGGAGTCGACGTTTCCAGCGGAGTGGAGGCTTTCCCGGGACGCAAGGACCCGAAAAAAGTCGAGGCGTTCATCAGAAACGCAAAGGCGGTGACCGGTGATTCGTGACTGGTGATTCGTGGAAAAACAAAAACCTTCTTGCAGCAATGCCTTTGCCAATCACTAATTACTGATCACTGATCACTTGTTCCATACGGAGATAATCGATGTACAATTTTCCCGACGATAAAGGCCATTTTGGCCAGTTCGGCGGCCGCTATGTCGCCGAGACGCTGATGCCGGCCCTGCTGGAGCTGGAGGAGGCTTATCGCGAGGCGCAGGCCGATCCCTCCTTTCAGGCGGAGGTCGACTACTATCTCAAGGACTATGTGGGGCGCCCCAGCCCCCTTTATTTTGCCCGCCGTCTCACCGAGCATCTGGGCGGCGCCAGGATATATCTCAAGCGGGAGGATCTCAATCACACCGGGGCGCACAAGGTCAACAACACCGTCGGGCAGGTGCTGCTGGCGCGCCGCATGGGGAAGAAAAAAGTCATCGCCGAGACCGGGGCCGGCCAGCACGGGGTGGCGACAGCCACTGTGGCGGCTCTATTCGGCCTGGAGTGCGAAATCTTCATGGGGACGGAGGATATCCGCCGCCAGTCTCTCAACGTTTTCCGCATGAAGCTGCTGGGGGCGAAAGTCCATGGCGTCACCAGCGGGACCGCCACGCTCAAGGACGCCATGAACGATGCCCTGCGCCACTGGGTGACCCATGTGCGCGACACCTTCTACGTCATCGGCACCGTGGCCGGTCCGCATCCGTATCCCCGGATGGTGAGGGATTTCCAGGCGGTGATCGGCCGCGAGACCCGCGAGCAGATCCTGGCCGCCGAGGGCCGCCTGCCCGATGTGGCGGTGGCCTGCATAGGCGGCGGCTCCAACGCCATGGGGATGTTCTATCCTTTCATAGACGACCAAGGGGTGCGCCTGCTCGGGGTGGAGGCCGCCGGCCTCGGCGTGGGGACGGGAAAACATGCCGCCTCCATCGGGGCGGGACGGGTCGGGGTGCTGCACGGCAACAAGACCTACCTGCTGCAGGATGATCAGGGGCAGATCGAGCACGCCCACTCCATCTCCGCCGGCCTCGACTATCCGGGGGTCGGCCCCGAACACGCCCATCTGCACGAACTCGGCCGGGCCGAGTACGTCTCGATTACCGATGACGAGGCCCTGCAGGCCTTCAAGGCCCTGACAGAAATGGAAGGGATCATTCCCGCCCTGGAGAGCGCCCACGCCGTGGCACAGGTCATGAAGCTCGCTCCCACCCTCCCCAGGGAGACGGTGATCGCCGTCTGTCTCTCCGGCCGGGGGGACAAGGACATCCATACGGTCGCCGAAGCCATGGGCGTCGAACTCTAGGGGTGGATGAATAGCGCCCGCCTGCTGCGTTGCCGTCCGTCCGCCTCCCTGCGACGTACCCTCCGGGTACGCCTCACTCGCCGGCCGGACGGACGCCTTGCATCCGGACACTTTTGATCCGCCCTGGAACCATTAACATCAGGTATCAGCTTGTACTTAATCTGAAACCTGTTCTGGAAAGGAAATCATGAAATTTACCGAACTTGACCTGCCCGCCGAGGTCCTCAAGGGGATCGAGGATGTCGGCTTCACTGACCTAACCCCCGTGCAGGAGGAATCCATTCCCCTGGCGCTGGAGGGAAAGGATGTGGCTGCCCAGGCCCAGACAGGGACCGGAAAGACTGCCGCCTTCCTCGTTTCCCTCTTCACCCGGCTCATCAAAAGCGGGCGGTCGACCAGCAACAACCCGCGGGCCCTGATCATGGCGCCGACACGGGAGCTGGTGGTGCAGATCGTTGCGGATGCCAAGGGTCTGGGAACCCATTGTCCCTTGAAGGTCCAGGCCATCTTCGGGGGGATGGACTACGACAAACAGCGCCAGGCTCTCAGGGAAGGAGTGGATATCATCGTCGCCACCCCCGGGCGCCTGATCGACTACGCCAAGCAGCGGGTCTTCTCCTTCGACCGCATCGAAGCCCTGGTGATCGACGAGGCGGACCGGATGTTCGACATGGGCTTCATCAAGGACCTCCGCTACATTATGCGCAAACTCCCGCCCTTCGAGAAGCGTCAGACCATGCTCTTCTCCGCCACCCTCTCGCACCGAGTCATGGAGCTGGCCTACGAGTTCATGAACCTGGCCGAAAGGGTCAAGATCGAGCCGCAGCAGGTGACCGCCGAACGAGTGGAACAGATACTCTATCACGCCGGACGCAGGGAAAAATTTCCTCTCCTGCTGGGACTGTTGAAGAAGGAGGAGAACGCCGGGCGGGTACTGGTCTTCGTCAATACGAAGAGGGAGGCAGAACATCTGACTGACCGCCTGAAGGCCAATGAGTTCAAGGCCGCCGTCATCTCCGGGGATATCCCCCAGAACAAGCGGATGCGCATTCTGTCCGATTTCAAGGAGGGGAAGCTGACCTTCCTCGTCGCCACCGACGTGGCCTCCCGGGGCATCCACGTCGAAGCGGTCACCCATGTGATCAACTACGACCTCCCCCAGGATCCCGAGGACTATGTGCATCGCATCGGCCGCACCGCACGGGCCGGCGCGCTGGGCAAGGCGATCAGCTTCGCAGATGAGGACATGGTCTTCCACCTGCCTGACATCGAGGAATACATCGGACACAAGATTCCCAGCGCCTATCCGGAGGATGAGGATTTCTGCTGGGACTACAAACGGTCCGTTCCCCGCAAGAAAGCCCCCGTTCCCGAAAGGGTCGCCGGAGGGGAGAAGATACGGCACCGGCGTCCCCACCGCCGGGGAAGCGTCCAGAAGCCGAAAAACTCGTCTCCGGGCGGCAGGCCGCCCAAGAACTGATCCGGCCGGGAGAAGCAATGCTGAAAAAGGTCGCCATTATGGCCGGTCTTCTGAGCATGGCCATCGGCTTCCTGCTGGTGACGTTCAGCGACCGGACCTTCGCAGTGAAGAATGATCTGACGATCGACCGGCCGGCGATGGAAATCTGGCCGGTGCTGACCGATGTGGAAAAATGGCCGGCATGGTGGCCGGGAGTGCGGGAGGCCCGTCTAACTCCCGGCTGGCGTAAGGGGGCCACCCTGGACCTGGTTCTCAAGGGGAGGCCGGAAAAGGACCCCGCCACGGTCGAGACGGTCCTCCCTGCGAGGGAAATGACCTGGGAGCGCCCGGGAATTCTTGGCAGCGTGACCCGAACTTCGGTGGTGCTGGAGGCCGCACCCGATGGTACCCGAATAAGCCTGAAGAGCTTCATCAAGGGGCCGCAGGCGTTTTTGGCCGGTTTTACGGGCAAAGAAGAGTTCGCCAGATACCATGAGGCCGTGCTTGTCGCCCTGAAGGCTCGCCTGCAGCAGATGGAGAAGTCATAGATGCTCGGAGCCGATCTGCCCGGCCTGGCCGGTTGCCGCCAGTGTTCCCGGCTGATTCGCCATATGGCCGTCCTGCCGCCGCGCCGGGGACTGTCGCGAAACGATTACTGGAACGCTCCCGTTCCGGGTTTCGGAGATCCCCAGGCCCGGATCTGCCTGGTCGGGCTCGCTCCCGGAGCGCATGGAGCCAACCGCACCGGGCGGCCTTTCACTGGGGACGGGGCTGGCGATTTCATGTATCCCCTGCTTCATGAAGCCGGTTTTGCCGGTCAGGCGGAGGCGACCGATCGCGGCGACGGGTTGACGCTCAGGGACCTCTACATCACCAACGCCGTCAAGTGCCTTCCTCCCGACAATAAGCCGGATACGGCCGAATTCGAACGCTGTCGGCCTTTTCTGGCCCGGGAACTGGAGAGTCTTGATCGCTTGAAGGTGGTGGTGCTGCTGGGCCAGGGAGCCTACACCAGCTATCTGCGTCTGCTCCGTGCCCGGGGCACCATCGATCGCATCGGCGCCTATCCCTTCGCCCATGGCGCCTCTTACCGCCCGCCCGGCGGACCCTGGATAGTGGCCAGCTATCACACCAGCCGCTACAACATTCAGACCGGACGCATGAACCGGGAGATGTTCCTTGCTCTTCTGGAGAAAGTTCGTACCCTGGCGGCGGGAGAAAACGGTTGAAAAGGGGTGGTCGTTCGATTAGACTGACGGAATTTAGGTTGGAAAAGAGGTAAGACCATGGGACGCATTGAAGCGACTTTCGCCCGCCTGCGGCAGAAAGGTGAACCGGCCCTCATCCCCTTCATCACGGCCGGGGATCCGGACCTCGGCACCACCGAAGAGCTGATTCACGCCCTGGTAGAGGCCGGAGCCGATCTGCTCGAACTCGGATTCCCCTTTTCCGATCCCATGGCCGACGGTCCCACCATTCAGGCGGCCTCTGAGCGGGCTCTGGCCTCGGGTACGACCCTGGGTGGAATACTGGAGACGGTAAGGCGCATCAGGGAACACACCAATATCCCCATCGTGCTCATGGGCTACTACAATCCGATCCTCCATTACGGCCCCCGACGGTTCGCCGAAGAGGCCGCCTCTGCAGGGGTGGACGGACTGCTTCTGGTTGATCTGCCTCCCGAGGAATCGGCTGAGATCACCGGTTTCCTACGCAGCGCAAGAATCGATCTGATCACCCTGCTGGCCCCCACGACTCCGGCGGAGCGGGCCTCGCGTCTTGCCGCAGAAGCCGAGGGGTTTCTCTACTACGTCTCCATGACCGGGGTGACGGGGGCCGGGCAGGTGGATGCCGCCGCTATCGAGGAGGCGGTTCTCACCCTGAAAGCCGAATCCGACGTGCCGGTCGCCGTTGGTTTCGGGATTTCCTCCCCGGCCGATGCGGCCGCGGTCGGCAGGTTCGCCGATGCCGTGGTTGTGGGGAGCGCCCTGGTGAAGGTCATCGCGGCCTACGGGAAATCCCCGGAACTTCTGCCGCAGGTTCAGGCTCTCGTTCGGGCTCTCAAGGGGGGACTGCGGGTCGAAGAACAATAATATGAAGCCCCAGTTTCTTCAGGAATTCTTGCGGAGCTGAACTCTCTTGGAGACGATCGACTACAGGTGCTTGAGGGGAGAAATTTCTCTTCTGAACGGCACCGGCCGAAGAAAATGATGAGGTAAAGACATGGGTTGGTTCAAAAAAATGAAGGCGCCCCTCGCGCCAGTGGAAACGAAAAAAGTACAGATGCCCGAAGGTATCTGGACCAAGTGCAAAAACTGTAACGAAATCATTTATACCAAGGAAATCGAGCGCAACCTGAATGTCTGCCCCAAGTGCGATTATCATTTCCGCATCAGCGCCCGGGAGCGTATCGCCCTGATTCTGGACGAGGGATCCTTTGTCGAGCATGACGCCGGCATGGAATCGGTGGATTTTCTGGATTTCAAGGATTCCAAGAAATACAAGGACCGGATCAAAGCCGCGGTGAAGAAGGCCGGCGGGGGAGACGCGATCATCTGCGGCGATGGCACCATCGACGGGCTTCAGGTATCGATGGCAGTCTTCGATTTCGGATTCATGGGCGGGAGCATGGGATCGGTGGTCGGCGAGAAAATCACCCGCGCCATCGAACGAGGGCTGGAAAAGCGGGCTCCGGTTCTCATCTTTTCCTCTTCCGGCGGCGCCCGTATGCAGGAGAGTATCCTCTCGCTGATGCAGATGGCCAAGACAAGCGCCGCCCTGGCCAAGCTGAAGAAGGCCGGAATCCCCTTCATTTCGGTGCTGACAGACCCGACGACGGGGGGCGTCACCGCAAGCTTCGCCATGCTCGGCGATGTCAATATGGCCGAGCCTAGGGCCCTGATCGGTTTTGCCGGCCCGCGGGTGATAGAGCAGACCATCCGACAGAAGCTCCCCGAAGGCTTCCAGCGCAGCGAATATCTGCTGGAGCACGGGATGGTGGATATGATTGTGCGGCGCCAGGAAATGAAGGAGCGCCTCTCCCGTATTCTGCGCATCTTTACCAAGAGCTAGCCGTGAACTACCGGGAGAGCCTCGATTATCTGTATGGCCTCCAGCGATTCGGCATCAAGCTCGGCCTGGAAAATATCCGGACCCTGCTCGAGCGGTGCGGGCATCCCGAGCGAGGGTACGGGATCATCCATGTGGCGGGAACCAACGGCAAGGGATCGGTATCCGCCGCTCTGGCCGCAATTCTGCAGCACGCGGGCTACCGGACAGGCCTCTACACTTCGCCCCATCTCCATAGCTTCACCGAGCGCATCCGGGTCGATGGCGACGCCATCGCGGAAGATGAGGTGGCCCGGATCACCATTTTACTCCGCTCTCTGGCGGAAGGAGTTCCCGCCACCTTTTTCGAATTCACCACCGCCATGGCCCTGCTCCATTTTCAACAACGGCAGGTGGATTTCGCCATTCTCGAAGTCGGTATGGGAGGGCGGCTGGACGCCACCAACGCCGTCAATCCGCGTCTTTGCGTGATCACTCCGATCTGTTTCGATCACGCTGAACATCTCGGCGACAACCTTGCGGCCATCGCTCGGGAGAAGGGCGGGATCATCAAGGAAAAGGTTCCGGTGATCGTCGGCCGGCAGGAACCGGAGGCCCTCGAGGTCCTGATGGAGGAAGCCCGCTCTCGTCATTCCTCCCTGTTTCTCTGCGGCCGGGACTTTTCGCCGGATGGGGGACCGGACGGTTTCGGTTTCCACGGAATGGGTCTCGAATTATCCGGTCTGCGGCCCGGCCTGCTAGGAGCGCATCAGCAGGAGAACCTCTCTTTGGCCCTCGCCGCCGCCGCCGTACTTCGCCTTCAGGGGGCGGGCATCCCCGGGGCGGCCCTGCGCGAGGGGATTGAACGGGTGCGCTGGCCTGGTCGTCTGGAGTGGTGGGGAGGGCGCCGGGAGGTCCTCATTGACGGGGCCCACAATGAGGGAGGAGCCCGGGTTCTTGCCGCCTATCTTTCCTCGTTGCCGATTACAGGCGTGCGTTGGGTGGCGGGGATCAAGGGAATTCGGCCGATTCGGGATATTCTTGGACCGCTGCTTCCTCACGTTTCGGCCCTGTATTGTACGCGGCCCCCCGTGGAAGAGTCCGTCGATCCCGAACTGCTGGCGGAGCAGGGGGCGGCGGCGGGGGTACCTGCCGAAGCATATGAGACCCCTGAGGCTGCTCTTGCGGCGGCCCTCCGGGACCGCCGGCGTGATGAAATCGTTCTGGTGGCCGGTTCGCTTTTTCTGGCGGCGGCCGCCCGTGAATTTTTGCAGAATCAGGAGATGCCTTCCGCGTGAACGATCTGCTTTGTTATTTCAGGAGTGTGTCCTGGTTTGTTTTTTTCTCTCTGCTGCTCGCGGGGACTTCTTGGTCACAGGAAATAGGCGCCGGCCTGGACACTCAATCTCCGGTTGCCATCGAGGCCGATGAGCTGACCTATGACGAGGCGACTTCCACCTACCGGGCTTCGGGACAGGTGCAATTGCATAAAGGGGGGGTAAGCCTTCTTTCCGACCGGATCGAATGGAATACCGCTACCGGCGAGGCATCCGCCAAAGGTCATGTCCGACTGGTCGAACCGGGAGGGCTCCTGGAGGCCGAGAACATGGTGATCGATCTCGATTCCGGCACGGGGCGGATGACCAATGGCCATATCCTGCTCAGCGACCGCAATTTCCATATTGCCGGCGCGGAAATAGAAAAACTGGGAGAGCAGACCTACCAGGTGCGGGACGGATTTTTCACCACCTGCGATGGCCCTGTTCCTTCATGGAAATTCGGCGCCCGTAAGTTCAATGTGACCTTGGGAAAATACGCCAGAGCGAAACACGCGATATTCTACATCCACAATATCCCCGTCCTTTATACCCCTTACCTCATTTATCCGGTAAAAACGGAGCGGGAATCGGGATTCCTCAATCCCCGATACGGTTATTCGAAGAAGCGCGGCACGGAAATCTCCCTGGCCTATTATCAGGTCATCGACCGTCACCTCGATGCCACCTTCTATCTGGACTACCTCTCGGACATGGGTCTGGGGAAGGGGCTTGAATACCGGTATATCTTCGGCGAAGACAATGAAGGAATCCTCAAGGGGTATCACATAAATGGTTTCCAGGACTTTGATAACCGCTATGCCTTCGACTGGCTGCATTTCGGCCATCTCCCCGGGAAAGTCAGATTGGCGGCCGATGTCGAGTATGTAAGCAGCCGCGATTATTTCGACGATTTCGGGGAAGTGGCCGGGGAATACAATAAGGACAAGGCTCAGTCGGTGGTCACCGCCAGCCGCAACTGGGAGAAAATGAACCTGACCGGGCTGCTCAAGTACACCAAAGACCTGGAACAGAACAATGACCAGACTCTGCAGCGTCTGCCGGAAATCGATCTGGCTTCCGGACTCCGCCATTTCGATGAAACCCCCTTCTATTTTGATTTCGGTTCATCCTATACGTATTTCTGGCGGCAGGAAGGGGTCAAGGGCCAGCGCCTGACCGCACGTCCGGCCCTATCCGCCTTATTTCACGCGGGTCGGCTGTTTGAAGTCCAGCCCGAGGTCGGGTACACGGAGCGCCTTTACTGGACGTCCGAGGAGGGGCCCGGGCATGAGCGGGAGGGGATTTTCGATTTTTCCAACCGGCTTGTCACCCGCTTCTCACGTGTTTTCGTTCCGGACGGTGAAGTGATCAAGAAAATTCGCCACAGCATCGAGCCGGAACTCGTCTACTCCTATATCTCTCCCGAAAATCAGGACCACCTCCCTCAGTTTGATGCTGTCGACGACATCGGTCCCGAAAACAAGATTGCCCTTGCCATCGTCAACAGGTTTACTGCTCGCCTCGAACCCGAGGCGGACAACGTCATCTATCATGAGTTCCTTTATCTCCGTCTTTCCCAGGAGTACGATGTCCGCGAATCGCGCCGGGACAGGTTGAATCCGCAGGATGACCTCCGCCCTTTTTCCGATATCCGAGCGGAGGTTATCCTGCGACCCACCCGGTGGAGTTATCTCGATGTCGATACCCGTTACGATGTGAATTCCAGAGAGGACGGTTTCAACCGGTTTACAGTTTTCAATGCCCGTGGCGGAGTGCGGAACGGAGCGGGAAACGGCCTGGACCTCGAATATCGCTACAGGAAGGAAAGCCTGGGATATCTGGCCGGCGCTCTCGATATGGCCTGGTTCAAGCCGTTTTATGTCAACTATCAGCACCGCTACGATTTCGAGGAACAACTCACCCTGGAAAGGGTTCTGAATATCGAATACAGGGCCCAGTGCTGGAGTATCTTCCTGACCCTTCGCGACCGCCTGGAGGACAAGGAATACCTGGTCACATTTGCCCTCTCCGGAGTCGGTAAATTGACCGAATTCGGGGGAAGTCTGGGAGGTCCCGAAGGATAGTCGCCGGCATCGTGGATTCACTTGTTCACCGAGATGGGTACTTCTTCGTTGATCTTACTCTGCGTCTGTGTTAATTAAGATCAGTATTTTTTTTCTAGGGGTGTTTTTTCACGTGTTTCATGATCCCCGACCCGAGCAGTACATTTTATATCGTGAAAGGGGGGACGGAGGGGAATTCACGGGTCGGGCGAGGAGGCAATAAACACTAAAAAAACAGGAGGGATTTTATGAAAAGGTTCATCACTGTCGTACTGGCTGCAGCCTGTTTGTGCTTTACCGTGCCTGTGGCATCTCTGGCCGCCGACGAGCATGTCAAGATGGCGGCCGTCGATGTAGCCACCGTCAACATCAATACCGCAACGGTAAAGGAGCTCCAGAGCCTGCCGGGAATCGGTCAGGTGACGGCGGAACGTATTATTACCTATCGCACTGAAAAAGGACCTTTCAGCGCAGTCGATGATCTAGGCAAGGTCAAGGGAATCGGCAAAAAGTCCTTGGAAAAAATCAGGGAACTGGTCTCCGTCGAGTAGTTGAAGGAGAGGCGCCCGCCGGTTTTAACCGGCGGGCGTCGGTTTTTTTGATTGAAAGAAATTCTGGATGTCTTCCCCTTCGTCAGCCCCACGAAAAACAACTGTCTGGCCTCTCCTGCTGGTTCTTCTACTGCTCGGAATGGCGCTTTTCGGCGACAAGGGTATCTTGAGGGCGATTCAATTCAACCGGCAGAAGGCGAGCCTGCAGGCGGAACTTCAGCGAATGGAGGAGATCAATAGCGCTCTGCGCCAGGAGATCAAGAGTTTGCGCTCTGACCGCCGCTATATAGAAGACATCGCCCGGCGGGAGTTGGGGATGGTCAAGGCGGATGAACTGGTTTACCAATTCCCTGCGCAAGGGAAAAAGGAGTGAAGGGGAAGGAAGACTGAACGGATTGCATTTGAGACCGTCGGAAAAAGGAACACTTTTCTGCACCGGCGGATCGCCTGAAAAGGAGGGAAGGCATGCCCATGAAGACAGGTCGAGTCAAATGGTTCAACAGCAGCAAGGGATACGGATTTATCGCCCAGGAGGACGGGGATGATATTTTCGTGCATTTTACCTCCATCCTCATGGAGGGATACAAGTCACTGAGTGAGGGGATGGAAGTTACCTTCGAACTCGCCGACGGCGCCAAAGGGCTTCAGGCCCTGAACGTCTGTCCCAAGTGAATTGACAGGCATATTCGAAAAACAGCAGCTCCGTCCGGGGCTGCTGTTTTTTTTGCATCCTGCATCCTCGGCACCGCCTCCTCGAATTCATCCACTTACCGGCGCAGCTCCGCGTCGGGACTCCTCCATCAAAGGTTCATAGATATTACCGGCGATTCTTCCCCTTGACCGGACGCTATCGACATAGCGGACAGGACTTTTTGGGTTCTTCTGCAATGAAGGGATTTTTCCGACTGCTCTTCCCTTTCCTTGACAGCACCGCGACTGTGGCGATAACATACACTCCATTTGAATCCCCCCGAGAAAGATTGAAAATCCCATGAAGGAACGACTGAGAACACATGTCCGGAAGGCTCTCCTGAGCTGCTATGAGCAGGGCGTCCTCCATTCCGGAGAAATACCCGATTTCACCCTGGAAGTCCCCGCCAGCGCCGAACATGGCGATTTCGCTGTCAATGCGGCCATGATGCTGGCCAGGGCGGAGAAGAAGCCTCCCCGCAAGATCGCCGAGGCGATCGTCGCCGCCCTGGGAGAGGGGGACGGTCTCTGGCGGCAGGTGGAAATCGCCGGTCCCGGATTTATCAACTTTTTTCTTTCCAACCGCTGCTGGTACGGCGTCCTCGACGAGGTGACCCGTGCCGGCGACCGTTACGGGCGCAGTCGTACCGGCGCCGGACAGAAGGTCCAGGTGGAGTTCGTCAGCGCCAATCCCACCGGTCCTCTTCACATCGGGCACGGGCGCGGCGCGGCCGTCGGCGACTCCATCTGCCGACTGCTGGAGGCGACCGGCTGGGACGTCACCCGGGAGTTCTATTACAACGACGCCGGCGCCCAGATCGCCAACCTGGCCCTCTCGGTGCAGGCGCGCTGTCTGGGCATCGATCCGGACGACCCGCGCTGGCCGGCCGACGGCTACCAGGGCGACTACATCCGCGACGTCGCCCGCGCCTACCTGGCCGGCGAGACCGTCGACGCGGGCGACCAGCATGTCACCTCCGCGGCCGAACCCCACGACCTGGAGGCCGTCCGCCGCTTCGCCGTCGCCTGCCTGCGCCGGGAGCAGGATCAGGATCTGGCCGCCTTCGACGTCGGTTTCGACGTCTATTTCCTCGAGTCGAGCCTGTATGCCGCGGGGCGCGTCGAGGCCGTGGTGCGCCGCCTCATCGAGAAAGGGCACACCTACGAGAAGGACGGCGCCCTTTGGCTGCGCACCACCGACTTCGGAGACGACAAGGACCGGGTGATGCGCAAGGCCGACGGCACCTACACCTACTTCGTCCCTGATGTCGCCTATCACCTTTGCAAATGGGAACGGGGATTCACCCGGGTGGTCAACGAGCAGGGGTCCGACCACCACAGCACCGTTACCCGGGTGCGGGCCGGCCTGCAGGCGCTCGATGCGGGAATCCCTCCGGGGTGGCCCGACTACGTGCTGCACCAGATGGTCACCGTGCTGCGCGGCGGCGAGGAGGTGAAGATCTCCAAGCGGGCCGGCAGTTACGTCACCCTGCGTGACCTGATCGACGAGGTGGGACGGGACGCCACGCGCTTTTTCTTTCTCATGCGCCGCACCGACGCCCAGCTAGTCTTCGATCTCGATCTGGCCAAGCAGCAGAGCACGGATAACCCGGTATACTACGTCCAGTATGCCCATGCCCGGGTGTGCAGCATCAACCGCAATGCCGCAGAGGCGGGGGTGACGACGCCCGCGCCGGGCGAAGTCGATTTCGACCGCCTGGTGCTCGAGGAGGAGCTGGCCCTGGCCAAGCTTCTGGCTCGCTACCCGGAAACGGTCGAAGGAGCCGCCCGCCACTACGAGCCCCACCGCATCGTCTTCTATCTGCAGGAACTGGCTTCCCAACTGCACAGCTATTACAATCGCCACCGGGTTCTGGGAGAGGACCCCGAAGACAGCCGGGCGCGGCTTTATCTGATCAACTGCGTACGCGTCGTTCTGGAGAATGCGCTGCTCCTGCTGGGGGTTTCAGCCCCGGAGCAGATGTGACTGGGAGGTGTTCATGAACCGTCAGGTAGTTTCCCGGACCCAGCGCCGGATGGAAAAGCGGCAGGCGCTGATTCTGCTGGTCCTGATTCTGGGCGTTTCCCTCGTCAGCTTCACCCTGGGGGTGATGGTCGGCCGCAGCGGCTCCCGCGATTCCGGAGCGACGGCGGTTTCCCCTGCCGCACCGCGTTTGCCCGTGGCCGCTAAGGGGGATGGGGGCGAAATTACCCCCGCCGCCCCAGCCGCCGAGCGTCCGGCGGAGAGCCTGACCTTTTACGATACGCTCCCCAAGGGAGAACAGCCGCCTCTGGGCAGCGGCATCAACCTGCCGCCGAGGCCGGCGTCTCCGAAAATGGAACAGGAAAAGCCGGCGGCACCTTCCGAACCGGTTCGGAACGCTGACGCCGCTCCCGCTGTCAAGGAGGCTTCCCGGCCCCAGGCTTCGCCGGAGGGCGCCTACGTGGTGCAGGCGGCCTCCTTCCGCGGTTCGGAGGACGCCCTGAAACTCAAGGAGCGCCTGTCCGGCAGGGCCTACGCGGCCTACACGGAGCAGGCGGATCTGAAGGAGAAGGGGATCTGGCACCGGGTTTATGTCGGACCCTTTGCCACCGCCGAGGCGGCCGGCCAAGTCGTCGAAAAGCTCCAGGCCGAGGAGAAGCTTGCGGCCCTGGTGAAAAAGCGCTGAGGTCTTCATGGACACCATCCTGGTCACCGGCGGCGCCGGATTCATCGGTTCCCATCTCTGCGAGACCTTGCTGCGGCAGGGGCGGCGGGTCGTCCTCTTCGACAACTTCAATGACTTTTACTCCCCGGAAATCAAGATGGCCAATCTGGAGGCGGTGTGTCGCACCGCTGCTGAGACGGAGGGGCATCTGACCGTTCTCCGGGGAGACCTTCGCTCTCCGGGCGATCTGCGCCGCGCCTTTCTGGCCCTGGGTTCCTCCGACAAGTCCGCCGTCGTCCATCTGGCCGCCATGGCCGGCGTACGCCCATCCATCGAGAATCCCCTGCTCTACAACGAGGTGAACGTCACCGGAACCCTGAACCTGCTCGAAGAGTGCCGGAGGTCCGGGGTGAAGCGGCTGGCCTTCGCCTCCTCCTCCTCGGTCTACGGCAACAACGAAAAGGTGCCTTTCTCTGAAACCGACCCGGTCGACCTCCCCATCTCCCCCTATGCCGCCACCAAGAAGGCGGGAGAGCTCCTCTGCCACAACTACCATCACCTTTACGGCCTCTCCGTCGCCTGCCTGCGATTCTTCACCGTCTACGGACCCCGGCAGCGTCCCGATCTGGCCATCCACAAGTTCACCCGGCTGATCAGCGAAAACCGGCCGCTCCCCTTCTTCGGAGACGGCAGCACCCGGCGCGACTACACCTACGTCACCGACACCCTGCAGGGGGTGACCGGAGCCCTGCGCTGGCTGGAAAAAGCCAAACGCCCCGTCTACGAGATCTTCAATCTCGGAGAATCCAGGACGGTGGACCTCTCCACCCTGGTACGTCTGCTTGGCGAGGCCATGGGACGCGAGCCCGAGCTCAGCCGGCTCCCCATGCAGCCCGGCGACGTCCTCTGCACATTTGCCGATATCGCCAAGGCCCGCAAGATGCTCGCCTACGCGCCGGAGGTGGCGATCGAGGAGGGGATTGAGCGGTTTGTGGAGTGGTTTCGGGGGAATGGGGAGGAGTAGGCTCCTGCGTCGCGGGATACCAAAAAACAAAAGATTTAAAGAAACCGCCAGCCGGGCAGTGTCCCGGCGGCGGTTTCTTATTTGATGCGCCAGGAGGCGCATCGGGGTGAATTGGTCACAACGGCTTCTGCAGTATCAATAATTCCAGCACGCCGAAGTAGAAGCTGCGCGAATGGATGACAGCGAAGCCGTTCTCCCCCACCAGCCGGCGCAGTTCTTCGCGGTCCGGGAAAGCCCTGAGGCTTGCGGCGATGTAGGCGTGCACCTCCGGATTGCCGTGCAGCAGCAGGCCCCAAAGGCCGCACCAGTACTTGAGAACCAGATACTGGAGGTTTTGAAACCAGCGGCTGGAAGGCTTGGAGAAATCGAGCAGGGCGACGAAACCGCCGGGGCGCAGGATGCGGCGGATCTCGGCAAAGGCTGGTTGCAGGGAGGCGGCGTTGCGCACCGCGTAGCTTCCGGTGACGATGTCGATGCTGGCGTCGGCCAGGCCGGTCTCCGCCATGTCGCCCCGCACGAACTCCACGCGCGGGGTGCGATTGCGCTGGCGGGCCAGGGCGAGCATCGGCTCGGTGAGGTCGATGCCGAGAACCCTGCCGTCGGCATACTTTTCGGCAAGCAGAAAGGCGATGTCGCCGGTGCCGCAGGCGAGGTCGACGCAGACCGGCGCCGGGAAATCCGGAAGGGCGGCGACCAACTGATGTTTCCAGGCGCGGTCGCGGCCGAGCGACATGGCCCGGGTGGCGAAGTCATAGCGACTTGCCGCCTCGCTGAAGTGTTGTTCGTTGTATGCCCGCTTGCGCTCCGGCGCATGCAGGTAATCCCGGATCTTCAGGGTGAATTTACCGCTGCCGGCCATGTCCGCACTCCTTCAGTTCGACGCATGGAGCCTGGTTGCCGTCGGCACCTGTTTCGTTTTTGCGCTCCTGGAGATAGCTCCACATACTGCCGCCATTCAGCGAAGCGAACAGTTCCTCATAGGCGGCCACCGCCTCGGCACGGTTGGCGTCGTCGATCTTGACCGCTTTGGCCGCGAACTCGTGGCACCAGCGGCAGTCTTCGCAATTGACCCCGATACAGCTGGCGGAGCGGAAACGTTCCATGAAGCCGTCAAGCGCCCGGTTGTCGATGACCACCGGCGCCGGACCTTCGAGCGGCCGGGTCATGCCGCGCAATTCGGCCAAGCGCTTGAGCGGCAGCATGCGCAGCGGGTTGGCCAGACCGGGGCGGATGATGAAGCGCAGCAACCACCCAAGGCCGCGCCGGTAATAGGCATGATCCGCACGGATCCCCTGGAAGCCGTAGGCCTGTACCAGATCGAGCAGATTGCCGTCATAGCGGCGCCCGGCGTAGGCCCTGACCCGGGTCATCATCATCTCGGTGGGGATGTCGCGCTCGGCGATCTTGAACAGGTCGTAGCCGAGCTCCTCGTAGATCTGCAGGTCCTCGGGGCGGATCCATTCCGAACGGAGGTAGTGGACCGGGTCGCGCATCTTCATCTCAGTGCACTTGAGAAAGCACCAGTCGATGAAGAACCCCTTGTTGGCGTGCCAGGACTGGCCGGCATGGGCCAGGGCGTTCATATGCATCGGCGACATGGCGCAGCCGGTCAGGCAGTTGTTGTTGGCCATGAGCTCGAGGTCGCAGTTGACCGCCTTGCGGATCTGCCTCAGCGTCTCCAGTTCGCGATTGACCAGGATGCTGTCGAGAACGATGCAGTCGGCGCCGAGCTCTTCCCACATCTGGGCCTTTCGTACCCGGTCGACCCCGCCGAACACCGAAATGCGCACCTTGAGATGCGGCTGGCGGGCCTTGATCAGTTGCAGCATGAACGGCGAGGCGACGGTCACGGCCGTGACTCCGATGTCACTGATCCAGTCGAGCAGCCGATTGATCTCCTCCTGTCCCTTGCGGGTGATTTCCCGATTGCCCATGCAGGAGGCATTGAGCAGATAGTTGAAGGCGAAGCCGGCATCGCGGCAATCGCGAACATGCTCGGCCAGCTGCCGGCGCGACACCTTGGCCAACTGGTAGGGAGCCCGGCCGCCGCCCACCGCGTCGGTGCGCAGCTTGCCGAACAGCTCGGTGACCGGGTAGTCCCGGCACTGCTCGACCAGTTCCCGGTCGAAGTTGGTGGCCACACTCAGTCTCATCGGTAAACTCCTTCTTCTCGTACGAGCGATCCGCGATGGACGATGCGCGTGAACGCCCGCCAACCGGCGACCGTCTCGCATCCAGTACTCAGCACGACCTTATTCGGTACTGAGCCGTTCCAGCAGGCCGGCCGTGCGCCGGCCGGCCGACAGCCCCTCGTAGTGAGGATTCGTCCGCAGGCCTTCTGCAGCCGCCGCTGGAAATCCCCAGGCGGCTCTGGGGCCGGCAGCAGCGGCACGGCCCCGGCGCCATAGCGCCCGACGACCAGTTGGCGGGCATTGGCCAGGCTGAGCACCTGACGGACCCCCTCGATCGCGGCGACCCGCCTGGTCAGGTCGGTGAGCAGAGCCAGGCCGTCGGGCTGCAGCAGACGCGGGTGGCAGGAAAGGTTGACAGTTCATCAGCAGATTCAGCTCGGGATCAGGCGCCCGCCACCGCTTCCTCGCGGCAACGACGGTTGACACCATGGCCCGCACCGCGCTCGGCTTCGAGCAGGCCCATCTCCACGGTCAGGCCGGGACCGAAGGCCATGGCGCAGACCGGTTCGCGCATTGGTCCATCGGTCTGAGCGAGGATCTGCTTGAGCACGAACAGCACCGTGGCGCTGCTCATGTTGCCATACTGCTGCAGCACCTGCCGTGATGCCGCGACCTGCTCCGGCTCCAGGTCGAGGCTCTCCGCTACCTTGTCGATAATCGCTCTGCCGCCTGGGTGCACCGCCCAGGTACGGATGTCGTCGAGCTTGAGCTGCCGGCCGTCCAAAACGGGCCTGAGCGCCTCACGGATATTGGCTCCGATGATCTTCGGTACGTAGCTCGACAGGGAGATGTCAAAGCCGAGATCACCGATGGTCCATGCCATGTCTGCCTTGCCGCTCGGAATCAGGGTCGAGTGGAACTCGCCGAGCCGGTAACCCGTCCGCCCGGCCTGCGGCGGCCGACCGCTGACGATGGCCGCTGCGGCGCCGTCGGCGAACAGTGAATTGGCCAGCAGGGAGTCTTCACTGCCACTGAGCTGCAGGTGCAAGGTGCACAGCTCCAGGCAGACCACCAGAACAACCGCCTGCGGATCGGCCTGGCAGAACTGCTTGGCCATACGTAGAGCCGGGAATGCCGCATAACAGCCCATGAAACCCAGGTGGTAGCGTTCGGTGGCCGGGGAGAGGCCCAGGTCGGTGATGATGTGATAGTCGATCCCCGGGTTGCAGAACCCGGTACAGGAAACCGTCACCACATGGGTGATGTCGCTGCGCTCGATGCCGGGGCATTTGGCGATCGCCGCCCGAGCCAGATCGACGGCCAGCGGCCGGGATTCCCGGGTGTAAAGGGAGTTGCGCTCGGCGGTGGTCGGTTCGCGGCGGAGGCCGTCGCCATCGATCGGAAAGAAGTCGCCCGGCAGGTTCTGGTCGAAGGAGCTGATCACACTGTGGCGCCGGGCGATCCCCGACTTCTGATAAAGCATGCGGATCATCCGCTTGCGGCGTTCATCCCCGATCCATTCCTGCATCTTGCGACTGGCGTACTCCTGCGAATAGGCCAGACCGGGGGTCATCGTTTCAATATGCTGAATCCATGCAGACATGCTGGGCTCCTGGTTGAAGTGAAGAATCTGGAATGGTGATTTCAGTCCCGCCGCAGCTGCACGCTGGCCTCGACCCGGACCAGGTCGTCGACCCGGATCAGGCCGAGCACGCTCGGCGGCTCCAGTCGGTAGCTGGCCAGCGACAGCGGGAACTCCAGATCAAAGGTAATCTGCTCCGGCGCCGCCTTGATATTGCGGATTTCAGCCTGCATCGGCAGGCTCCTGTCGCGGATCTGCAGATTGAAATCGAGCCGAGCAGGGTCGCTACCGCCGGCCTGCAACCGTTCAATCAAGGCCGTCAGGTCGAGATCGGCGAAACGGCTCCGGATCAGAGGGTATTTACTGCTTTCGAACATGGAGCGCATCTTGTTGTCGCGCCGGTCGTTGGCGGTATCCATCTCCCGCACACGGATCTCCACCACCGCCTGTCGGATGACCTGTGTGCCCGATTCGTTCTCCTCAACAACCAGGTCGAAGGGGTGGCAGGCGACCTGGCCGTCGAAATCATGCAGGGTCGACTTGCCGTAGAAATGGACCGTGCAGGTGCCGTTGAGGGATTCGGCCGAGGCGAAGGACGTCAACCAAAGCAGCAGCAGGCTCGAAGTCAGAATGCGGATGATCATGACGTTGCACTCTCCAGGGCGGGAAAATGGGATTGTTGTAAAAACCGGCGGTGTTTATCGGCATGCCTGCACTCGTGGCAAGATGTGCAGCATCATAGACCCTGGGATGTCTACGGAAGGTGAAAAAAAGATCAAAAAAACATCAAAACAATCAATTAAGACAAAAATGATCCGAAAAGCAGCCGCTCGGCTGACTCCCCTCTATTATTTCCCCTGCGCTTTACCCCTTCATGAGCCTGCCTGCAGATCTCCGATCATCGATCATCCGTATTGCGGCGAGCTCCCGTAGCCTTGTTTCGGACGCATGAACCTTGACCCTTTTTATCCCTTTGTGTCAGACTAAAACTCCGTTTTTCCAACTTTGGAGAAAGCGCTGTTCCCTATGACCAGCAAGCCCCTCTTCGCCAATCTCTTCGTCGCCGCTGCAACGGTGCTCTTCGTCGTTGCGAATGCGGGCTACTCGATCCTCCGGGACTACGAGAGCGCCGTAGCGGAACATGAGGTGATGGCGCGCGATCTGGTGTCCGTGGTGGCCGATCAGGCCGCCCGATCGCTCCGGGACACGGATCTCGCCCTTTCGCAGATTGGCGAGATCGTCCGTTTGGGGGGCGGATTGGAGGTGTTCAGGGAGAGGAAGGAGCGGGAGGCGCTTCGCCGGATTGCGGATCGCATACCGGGGGGAACCGGCGTCCTGATCGTGGACCCGGACGGACATATTGTGGCGAGTTCAAATTCTCCGGATCCTCTCCCGACCAGAGCTTCCGAAGGGGAATTCATGAAGATCATGGTGGGGAAAGACATTCTCTTTATCGGCCCAGCGGTTTTGAAAGAAGATGGGGACGAAGCTGTCTACACCGTCAGTCGCCGCATAATGGATCGACAAGGGGAATTTGCCGGCGTCGCATCCGCCCGCGTCTCCAGCTCGCATCTGACCGATTTTTTCTCCGGGATCACGAAGGACCCGGGCATCGCGGTATTTAGCGCCGATGGCGACATTGTCGCGCGCCGGCCGCATGTCAAAGAATTCATCGGGCAGAATATCGGAGACCGCCCCCTGTTTCAGGAACGTCTGAAGCGGAAGCTTGCCGGCGTCTTCCGTGCCCCTTCCCCGATGGACGGCATCGACCGGATAAACGCGTACAGACGCGTTGACGGCTCCGGGATGGTGGTTCTGGTTGGAATTCCCTGGGAAGCCGTGACTGAAGGCTGGCGCGACCGCACCATGCGGGTCAGCCTGATCGCGGTCTTCAGTGTCGTCATTATCATTCTCGCCGCACGATGGGGCAATGCCTCGATCCGGAAAGTGATCCAGGCGCAGTCGGAGCGCGAGAAGGCGGTGGTCGCCAGGGAGGGTGCTTACATGGCGCTCCATCATGCGCTCCTCGATCATCTGACGGGTCTGCCGGCAAGATCGTTGTTCGTTGAGCAGGCGAACAACCTCCGCAGCCATTGCCGGCAAACCAATGACATGCTGGCTGTCATGATTGTCGACCTGGACAACTTCAAGGACGTGAACGATACCTGGGGCCATGAAAGGGGGGACGAGATGCTGGTCAAAACAGCCGAGGCCCTGGCAGCTGCGCTCCATGAAAGCGATGTGGTTGGTCGCCTTGGCGGTGACGAATTCGGCGTCTGCGTCGCCGCCCCTGCTGAACTCATCGAGGAGCATGCACGGATCATAGCGGGAAAAATCGTGGAGAACGTGGGCGCGATCGGCATGGGGATCGGATGCAGCCTGGGGGTGACGGTTTTCCCCGCGAGCTGCGAAGGTCTTTCCTGCGCTCTCCGCATGGCGGATGAAGCCATGTACGTCGCCAAGCGCAGCGGCAAGAATCAGTTTTCCGTATGGGGGGACGCGCGGCAGGACGGGAAGGAATGGGCCGCTCATTCCAACTGTCAATGGTGGACTCTGACGAATCAAGCCGCAATTTTGGCCGACAAAATGCAGGATGAGAGAATCGGTTCAGGAACGCTGCCGCCCTGACCATTCGCATGGCGAGGGTCGCACATACCTGCAATGATCCTTAACGATAAACGAGAGCAGGCAACTTCTGTTTTTGAACTATCATGGTTTTAGAATTCTGGAGTAAAAAACGGCTTGTTTTCAAACTCTCCCTGTGCGCCATGGTTCTTTTCCTCGCGCCCATCGGGCTGATCTCCCATCTCAGCTTTCGTCACCTGCGCACGATCAAGGAGGTTTCACTCCAGGAGGCCCGGAGCGCCCTGATAACTTCCCAAGTCGAATTTCTGAAGAATCATTTGGCTCAAAAAGCGGAAAAGATATCCACTGAATTCTCCAATATCAGGGATGAGGTTCATTTGCTGAGTTCCTTGTCCCGGGCCATCTTTGAAGATCCGTCCCGTTTTATGTACAGAAACGGCAGCCGGTACCGGTTGGATGAAGGGGGGGATTACATCAATCCCGTCGATGACGGGAATTCAAGTCTGTATGTCCCCAGACGCCCTTTCTCTCTGGATTCCCTGATTCCCGCCATGGAGAATGCCGATATTGAAAATTCGGATCTCTACGTGCCCGGGTACAGTTCGTCCCTGGATTCATTGATTGCCGCAACAGAAAGCCTGGATACCATCCTGAAGCCCCTGGTGGACCTGGACCCGAGAGTGGTCCTTGGATGGTTCATCCATAAGGACCGAATCAGCCGCACATACCCCTGGCGCGACTTCCAGCATTTTCCAAAGTACCCGGAGGTCACCTCCTGGCCTTTCTACTATCTTGCAGATCCTGATCACAATCCCTCCGGAAAGGAGGTTTTCACCCAGGTTTATACCGATCCGTTGAGCCGCCACAACATGATTTCCTGCCTCTCACCGGTCTTCGTGGAAGGCGAGCACCTGGCCACCGTCGGGGTGGACATCACTGTCGAGACCCTTATCCAGGAGATAAGCCAGGTCCATCTGAGTGAGGGGTCCAGTTCGCTGCTTCTATCGAGGGGCGAAATTCTCGCGTTCTCAAAAAATATTCCCTTTGCCGCCCTTGGCCTGGAACCTCCCTCCTCGTCTTCCGGGGAGACTCTGGATCTGGATAACCTTTCGGAAACAGGAAAGGCCGCAATGAGGCCAAGATCGGAGAAAACAGGCGTAGAGTTCATAGAAACCGAAGACTTGAGAGCTTTCGTCGGATATGCCGAACTGGAGCCCCTCGGATGGCGGCTTCTTCTCCTTGTTCCTGAAAGCGACCTCCTGGGCCCTGCGAACGAGAAGGCTCAAGCCATTTTTTCAGAGGCTGAGCGAATCCGGGGCAATTTCGTACATCTCCTGGTTTTCGCCATACTCGCGGTAGCTGGCCTCGGATATGTGGTGGTGGCGCACCAGTCCCGGGGCCTTCGCACCCTCCTGGGAGGGATACAGGATTTCGGCGCCGGAAACCTTTCCCGCAGAATGCCTGTTGAAGGCGGGGAGTTCGGGCAGCTGGCGCAGGCCCTCAACTCCATGGCAGAGAGCCTTCGAGAGAAAAAATCCGAGCTTAAGAGAGTGTATGCCGAAGTTGAACAGGGACGCAAACTCAAGGCCGTCGGGCGTCTGGCCTCCGGGGTTGCTCACGAAGTCAACAACCCGCTCGCGACCATTTCAACCTATACCCAGCTGCTGCTGCGTCGCCCCGACCTTCCCGACGGGGCCTCCGACAGCCTGAAGAAGGTGATGGCGGAGATCGCCAGGATTCAGGAAAAACTGCGTAACCTTCTGGACCTCTCCCGGCTTCAGAGCGTCGTAAAAACCCGGTTGAACCCGAATGCCCTGGTGTACGATGTCGTTGAAATGGTCGGTCATGAAGCGCGGGCCCACGGGGTTGATCTGCAACTTTTCCTGGATGAGAATCCACGGGAGTTCAATCTCGACCAATCCGGCATCAAGCAGGTGTTATGGAACCTTCTGGGGAATGCCATTGCAGCCCAGGGCAGGGGAGGGGTGGTTCGGGTGCGTACGAGGTATGTTTTTGCCCGGGGTGAGGTTTCCCTGTTCATCCTCGATGTCGAGGACGAGGGGCCGGGCATTTCGGAAGAGGTGCTGCCCCATGTTTTCGATCCCTTTTTTACCACCAAGGAGGTGGGTAAAGGGACCGGGCTCGGACTTGCGGTCGTGAACAGCATCGTCGAGGGGCATTCCGGCAAGATCGAGGTGCAGAATCTCAGCCCCCGGGGTTGTCGCTTCCGCGTGCTGATTCCTGAAGGAGAGGCGGAATGACCGTGAGCGAACCTCGAATTTTAGTTGTCGACGACGACCAGGCTCTCCTCTCGGCACTCGTCCAGGCCCTTAAATCGATGGGTTACGACGCGGTGGGCCAGTGTGAATCGGAGCAGGGGCTGGCGTATATCAGCTCCTGGGGTCCAGATGCAGCGATATTCGATCTCAAAATGCCCGGGATGGACGGGCTGGAATTGTTGCGGCGCGCGCTTCAGGTGCAGCCTGAACTGCCTGTTCTGCTCCTTTCCGCCCACGGCACCATAGAGACGGCGGTACAGGCGGTACGGGAGGGCGCCTACGATTTTCTGGAGAAGCCCTTTGACCTGGATAAAATCGAATTGACTCTGCAAAGGGCTCTGGACCACAGGGGCCAGAGGCAACGATACCGGCTCCTGGCGGAAACCACGGGCCGCAAGGCTGAATTCGAAGGTATCGTCGGCAAGAGCACACTGATCCGCAAGGTCATCGAGTCTGTATCGGCTGTAGCGGATACAGACTCCACCGTGCTGGTTACCGGCGAAAGCGGAACCGGCAAGGAACTTGTCGCACGGGCCATACACGCCTCCGGCTCACGCAAGGAAAAACCACTCGTGACCGTCGATTGCGCCTCCATTCCGGACTCCCTCCTGGAGAGCGAGTTGTTCGGCCACGCAAAAGGGGCCTTCACCGGCGCCCATCAGGATCGGGCCGGATATTTCGAGGCGGCTTCCGACGGCACGGTATTTCTCGATGAGATCGGCGAGATGCCACTGATCCTGCAGAAAAAACTGTTGCGGGTCCTCCAGGAAAAGACGTTTGCGCGGGTGGGAGAGACCCGGAGCCGATCGACCGACGCGCGGGTGGTGGCGGCGACCAACAGAAACCTCGAAAAAGAGGTGAAGGAAGGCACGTTCCGAGAGGACCTCTACTACCGGCTCAAGGTGATCGAAATACAGATTCCTCCCCTGGGAGAAAGACCGGAAGATATCCCGTTGCTGGTCCGCCATTTTCTGGATCGGCTGAATCGAAAGCTGAATCGCAACGTCAAAAGGGTGACTCCCGAGGCCATGGATATCTTGCGGCATTATCCCTGGCCCGGCAACATCCGTGAACTGGTCCACCTGCTCGAGCAAATCATGACCTTTCACAAACAGGAAATCCTGGACGTGAAACTCCTTCCCCCCCATGTGCGAACCGGATCGGCGCCGGATCTGCCCCCGGGCAATTACGCCGATCTCAAGGAGTCCGTGCTAGAGGAAGCGGGGCTCGAATATTTTCAGAAACTGATGCAATACTATCAGGGAAACATTACGCGAGTAGCCGAACACGCAGACCTGAATCGGCGCCACCTTCACCGTCTTTTGCAGAAACTCGAACTCGACCCCTCTCACTATCGAAACAACTGAGACATTTTAGTCCCATGCCCCAGGAATTTTGCCGTCCATAACGCTCCCACCCCCAAATTTCTCATTACATCGCGATGCCGATTTCCATCCAGAGCCCTGACATGGCAAGCGGCGGAAGACGAATGACCCCTCGCCCCATTGCTATAGATTCAGTGGTCGATCTTCAAAACTTCTTCCTCACCGGTCAGATCCTTCCTCCGCTTTTCCTCTTGATGGGACAAGAATGTCTCACGCTTTTCAGCCCATGTGAGACAAAAACGTCCCAATTCCATTAATCGCCAAATCCATAAGATAACGTTGTTCTGCATTAGATAAAAAAAATAAATAAATTAAAACTCTAAAAACGCTGACTTATGCTTCATGCGGGCTGTTGTCCAAGGGATGTGAACAAAATGGAACATTGTTTGATAGTTGTTGATTGGCGTGTGTTCCGTACGTTTATTTTGTCCTGACGCAAGGAGCGGATAAGAATTCATTTTATTGAAAAAAAAGGAGAAGTCATGGCAAAGGATGGGAAACGAACAACAAACAGGAGGAGCAAGTTTATGCGCAAAACGGTTATTGCTTTGATCACGTTGCTTGTGTCGATGGGAGCCCTCGCCACGGGTGCAATGGCATTCGGCAAGGATTCCCTGACAATGGAGAAGTGCTCCGGGTGCCACGCAGTCCAGGAAGGAAAAATGGCAAGGGTTGAAGAGATCCGCGCCACTCCCGATGAGTGGGGCGTCGTCATCGACCGCATGGCTCGGCTGCACGGGATGGAGCTGAAGGAGGGCGAGAGGGATGCTCTCCTGAAGGAAATCTGTGAAACGCAGATCCTCTCTCCCGAGGAGTTGGAGAAGGTCTCGTACCTGAACCTGAACAACAACCCCCAGACAGTTGAGGCGCCTCAGAGCGACGAAGAGGGGCAACTCTTCGCCACCTGCGTCCGGTGCCACAGCGCCGGCAAGATCTATTCCTATCGCATGACCGAGTCAGCCTGGGCGAAGATCCGCGACTTCCACTATTACATGGACCCGGCGATCGACGGCCAGATGCGCGAAATGAAATGGTACGATGAAGCCGGCAAGATGCTGGCTTCCCTGGCCAAGAGTCATCCCTACGGCAAGGCTTGGGAGGCTCCCAAGGCAAATCTCGCCGGCTCCTGGATTATTCTGGGCAATGAGCCGGGCAAAGGCGACTATCGCGGTTACGCTTCGATCAAGGCGGATCAGAACGGCGACTACACCGTTATGGGAACCTTGAACTTCCACGACGGGATGAGCGAGCGCTTCCAGGGTGAGGCTGTCCTGTACGGCGGACACGCCCTGCGCACCAAGACCCAGCACAACAGTTTCGAGACCCGGGGCGCCTACGCCTTCACCAACGGGGTCATTCAGGGCCAGCATCACTTCCCCGCTCCCGATTTCCGCACCTCGACAAGCACCTGGTATCCCGCGGACGGTTCGGCCCGGGTCCTCAAGGTGACGCCTTCCTTTCTTCTGGCCGGGGAGACCACGACCCTGACACTGGACGGGGTGAAGCTCCCGCAAGTCAAGGCCACAGACCTTAAATTCAACGGCGGCAATGTAGAAGTACTGGAAGCCAGGCGTGACGGAGAAACCATCATAGCAAAAGTCGCCTATCGGGGTGCGGGTGCTGCCCGGGCCAACCTCGAGGTGAAAAATCTCAATACGGTCCCCGTAACCCTGGCCGACCAGATCGACCATATCAAGGTCACTCCCGGACTGGGGCGCGCCCGGGTGCACGGTGGAGTCCATTTCCCGGCAGAAGGGGTCCAGTTCGAAGCCTTCGCTTACGCCGGAGACCTGCTTCTCGGACCTGTTCCCGCCCAATTCAAGCTGACCGAGTACGTCACCCGAGAGGGAGATGACGACCTTGCCTGGGTCGGCGGTATCGGGAAAAACGGAAACTACTTCCCCACGAGCGACTACGGGCGGATCCTCACCCGTGAGTACAAGACCGAAGGCACCGGGCTGGTGAAAGTCCAGGCTGAATACGAAAGGGGCGGGCGCCAGTATGCCGCCGAAGCCGACTTGGCCGTGGTGCCGCCCGACTACGTTCCAAGGGTCAAGTAATCATGACGCACGAGTGGGCCGACCATCGCATTTTTGAAGTGGAAGATGGGGCGATTCTCTACGGGGTCGATCATGCGAGTCTGTTCCTTATCGACTCGTCTGTGCAGGAGGTGATCAACCGCTGGGGCAACGACCCCACGGTGGATCTGAGCAAAGTCTCCGAATCCGACCGCGACGTACTGGAAGGGTTGCGGGATATTCGCCTGCTGATACCAGCGGGCTCCGCAAAATCGTGGCCCCCCGTCCGGTTCGACCCGGAGGAATTCCCCATGAGCACCATGGTGCTGGAAGTGGCCCAGGACTGCAATCTGCGTTGCACCTACTGTTACGCAGAGGGCGGCTCCTACGGAGGGCAGTCACGCCTTCTGGACTCGGAGACGGCACGCGCAGCCGCCCGTTACCTGGTCAAGGAATCGGGAGATCTCAAGGACCTGACCCTGGTCCTCTTCGGCGGCGAGCCGCTGCTCAACATGCCGGCGATAAAAGCCGCCGTGGAGGAGGCGGAGAAAATGGCCTCTGCGGCGGGCAAAAGGCTTCTGGTGTCGTTGACAACCAATGGCACCCTGCTCAACGCCGATATCGTGAGCTTTTTTCGGGACCACCGGGTCGTTGTCTCTGTCAGTCTCGACGGCCCTCCCGACCTGCATGATGCCAACCGGCCCTACGCCTCTGGCAAAGGAAGCTACTCGAAGATCCTGCCCCAGGTTCAGGCGCTTCTCGAGAACAATACCTCTGCGGTTGCGGCTCGGGTCACGTTGACCCCTGATCAATGGTCGCGATGTGAAGAAGTATTCGACCACCTGATGGGGCTTGGCTTCCACGAAGTCGGCATTGCCCCCGCGAGCCCCATCAGTAAAGACCTGTTCCCCGACCAGGAGCAGGAGGACGTGCTGCTGCAAAGCTTCGCCGCCATGGCCCGCCGTTTCTCCAGAGCGGCCAGAGAGGGCAGGATTCTTCCCTTCGCCAATCTCATTGAACTTCTCGGACGTCTGCACATGGGGCAGACCAAGGCCGTCGCCTGCGGGGCGGGATACGGCTACCTGGCCGTCGATGCCGGGGGAGAGTTTTACCTCTGCCATCGACTGGCGGGTGAGAAAGACTTCGAGGTGGGAAATCTGGAGACCGGACCCGATCCGGAAAAGATCCGCTCCTGCCTGGGCCACGTTACGGCGGGAAAGGACGAAATGTGTGAAAAGTGCTGGGCCAGAACTCTCTGCTCCGGTGGCTGTCATTACGAAAACCACCTCAGGGAGAACACCCTGGGAATACCTCCGGGGAGCAGCTGCAACTTCATCCTGCGCTGGCTTCAGATCGGCATCGAACTCTATGCCGACCTGCGACACGCAGGGGCCGACAAGCTGCTTGCACAGTTTGAGAAAAGAACAGGTTGTTGATCCGACATTCAAATAATTGTGGCTCATTAATTAAGCGAAAGGGAGCGAGATGGAAAAAAAACAGAGGATAAAGGCCCTGAACAAGAAAGCAGAGGCCGTGGAAGAGTTGGCCAAAGGGGAAGGCAAAAAGGTGGAAGCCCTTCTGGAGAGCGGCACCGAACTGGCCATGCCGGTCGGTTGCACGACGATTTTCGACACCGGCTGGGAAACTAATCCCCGCGGAACCCACCCGATAGGCAACTGTCAGGCCTCGGTACGCGACTTCATGGGGTGCTCCGGCGACTGCTGGTGGCCGGCCCAGACTCCCGACGGGCTGACCAACAACCCGGAATACCATGAAGTCTGTTCGAACATGGCCAGGGACTGGCGTACGATCAAGTACGACTGAGTTCCTCCGCTGGGGCAGTGAACATATCGATGTCCAATTAAGTCAATAGGAGAATACATGAAAAACACAAAATATTTTATTCTGACAGCCTTGATGTTCTGTCTTCTGGCGCCTGTCGGGCCGGCCCAGGCCAGGGATCGACTCTTTTCCCTTGGTTACGACGTCCTCGAGGTAATCAATGGAGAGAACGATACGATCGAAGCCCGGATACCGGTCAAGGGCTGGACCCGCGCCTACACCGTCCTGCCGGACGACAGGCGGATGGTGGTCGCCGCCAGCCGCCGTTACCTGAATATCGTCGACATGAAGGATATGAAACTGCTGAAGACGCTCGACATCAGCAAAGGCGAGGACGGCTGGGAGCGGTTCGAATTCGGGATTACCTCCGCCGGTGACGGTAAAACCATCTATGCCAATTTGGTGGGCCGCCGCACCGAAGGGGGGGAGGCCGTCATCGCCGAGCCCATGCTCGCCCAGATCGACCTCGAAAGCGGGAAGATCCTGCGGAGCGTTAAGGTTCCCAGAGGTATTTTCCAGCTCGTTCTCGTCAAGGGCGGCAAGGAAGTTTACGCCATCGGGCAGGATCTCTTCAAGATCGATGTCTCCGGTGAACAGATGAAGATTGCAGAGGTATATCCCATGTTCGAAAAAGGGATGAACATCTTCCCCCTCTGGCATTACACCTATGAGAACGACGGGTATTTCCTCTCCCCGTACTACAACATGGAAGGATTGGGCATGCTGGAGATCAATACCCACAATGGGGAGATCAAGCAGAGCATGGTCCAGGGGGGCGTGCCCTTTGTCTACAGTTTGATCTATTCTCCGGATCGCTCCAAGATCTACGGCGGCATGGACGAGGTATACAAACTCGACGCGAAAACCAATTCCATTACCAACCATGCGATCATCCCTGAAGGGACCAGCTTCAGTGTGATGACCAGCAGCGACGGCAAAAAGCTTTATGCGGGGGGCAGCGCAACCATCTCCGTCTTCGATACCGAGACCATGGAATTCATCAAGGTCATCAACATGGAGACCGACGGCATGACCCTGGTCAGGCATAAACTTTGAGCAAACAGTGGGGTCCGCGCCCGGCAACGGCCGGACCCCGCGCTCCTCTTTCGAAGAATCACTTTATGGAATACGGTTTACGCCTTTCGCGCCCCGGAAAACTGCCGTCCGATCCCAGGGACATCTGCCGGGCCCGGTGGAAAGACGCCCTTCCTCCGGGTTCTCTTCAGGCTCTCTATTTCGGCACCGAATTCTGCGAGGACCTGCTGCCGGACGCGGATGAGGCGGAATCCTTCTGCAAGCTGGCTCGAGAATCGGGATTCGAGGCCGTGCTGATGACCCCGATAGTGACTCCCGGGGGGCTCAAGCGGGTTGACCGGCTCCTGGCAGAGATCGGACAGCGGGGATACGCACCGGCGGTGAGCTTCAATGACTGGGGGGTTCTAGATCTGCTCCGAAACTCCCACCCCCTCTTCGAGCGAAGAGCCGGACGGTTGATCAATCGGGGTCTCCGCGATCCCCGGCTGGCCCGGGGGGAAGCGCCGACCCCGGGTTCCTTGGGGCGGAACCGGGGAGACAGGCTGCGATCACTCCTGCTGCGCTTCGGGGTGGTCGGCGTCGAAACCGATCCGGACCTTGAGGGCAATTATCTGAAAAGCGAAGCCTCCGATCTCCAGCGAACCATCCATCTTCCCTACGCCTTTGCGGTTTCGGGGCGCAATTGCCTGATCAAGGCCGAAGGGATGGATGCCGAGGACAGTTTCTCCAAAGGGCTTGGAAAGAGCTGCCCCGCCTTGTGCCGGGACCGTTGCCTCCCCGTGAAGCGTCCGGACACCGCGACGCCCCTCTGGAGGGCGGGCAACACTCTGTTTTACGAGGTTTCCGAAGTCTCGGCAGGGGCTCACCTGTCCCGCTGCGACAGGATTGTCCTCCACGAAAGGCCGACTCCGTGAAGATATTAGCGCCCTTAAAAAATTCAGCGGAAACGATCCCACTGCTGGAGGCAGGCGCCGATGAATTTTTCTGCGGGCTGACGCCGCCCGACTGGGAGAAGTGTTTCGGCCAGACCTGGGCCAACCGCCGCGCTCCCTCCTCGGCAGGCATGCCGGATGTCGCCGACTTCGAGGTGGCGGTGGACTCGTCCGCAGGGCGACCGGTCTACGTCGCACTAAACGCCCCCTGGTATCCTCCCGGGGCGGTGGAGATGCTCGCAGAGTTTGGCGTCCTGCTGCTGGAAAAAGGGGCATCCGCCCTGATCGTGGCCGATATGGACCTGCTGCTGGCCCTGGCCGAAGCCGGCGCCGCCTCCAGGCTTCACGTCTCCAGCCTAGCCACCTGCAACAACCCGGGTTCAGCGGCCTTTTTCCGGGATCTGGGGGTCTCCCGGGTCATCCTGCCCAGGCATCTTGCCCTGGGCGAGATCGAAGAGATTTCCGTCCCCGGCCTGGAGCTTGAGACCTTTTTGCTGAACGACGGCTGCGTCTTCGAGGAAGGTCTCTGCGCCACCACCCACGCCGTCGGAACCTTTTGCCTGGGTGACGGGGAAGGGACTGAAGGGGTGAACCCCGAGACCTTCGAGCGGTATGCCTTCTGGAAATGGACCTTGAACCATTGCGGATGCCAGACGAGCCGGGGCTATCCCGTCGGACCCTGCGGCCTGTGCGCCCTGCCGCGCCTGCTGCAGATCGGGATCGCCAGCTTCAAGGTGGTGGGGCGCGAGGCGTCCCTGCCGCGGAAGGAGAAAGCCGTCGAACTGGCCGCCAGGGCCCTGAAGATCGCCCGTGACGGAGGCGGTCCGGAAGAGATCCGCCAGGCGGTCGTCGATCTGCGGGGGGCCGCCCCCATGTGCGAGGGCGCGCATCTGTGTTATTACCCGGACGTCTGGCACCGCCCGATGCGGAAGGAGGCGGCATGCTGACCTCGGTGGGGCTGTTCGCAAGGCATCTCAAAGGGAAGGGCCGGCTCATCACGGCCATGTTCTTCCTCGGACTGGCCGGAGGAGCCGTCTCTCTGGCGCCGCCGCTGATCGGGAAGACCTTCATCGACGCCGTCGCCGAAAGGGGGGACTATGCCGTCGTTCCGAAGATCGCAGCTGCGCTGGTCGGCCTAGCCGTACTCGATCTTATCCTGGGAGCGGTGACGCGCCTGGTCCACGCCCGGCTCTCCGCCGACGTTCTCGTCTCCATCCGGGAGAGGCTCTTTGCCCACTGTCTGAACTCCCCCCTGGAGTCACTCGAGCGGTTCCGCCAGGGCGACCTCCTGCACCGCTTCGGCGCCGATGTTCCCAAAATACAGGCTCTTCTCGTTGACGGTGTGCTCGGCTTCCTGCAGAACGTTCTGTTCCTGATCGTTGCCGCCGTGATTCTGCTCAATCTCTCCTCGCCTCTGGCCCTGTGGTCCTTTCTGGGACTCGCGGTGGCCCTGGTGATCACGACCGCCTTTCGCAATCCGATCGAAAAGGGCACCCATGGCCTTCGTGAAGCCATGGCCGACCTGTCTCACTTTCTCTCGGAGCGGATGAGCGCCTTGCGAGCCGTGCGCCTGCATGCCTCGCAAAAGGAGGAACAAAAACGCTTCTCCCTGCTGAACGCCGGCATGGTCCGCAAGATGCTGCGGTTCCAGGTCCTCGATTCCGTCGCTTCGGGGGCGCCCGGTCTGGCCCTGACCGCGAGCCTTGCCTGGATCTACCTTCTCGGGGGGAGGCTGCTGGAGTCAGGCGAGATCGGTCTGGGAACCTTCGTCGCCTTCATCCTTTACCAGGGGCGGCTCTACGGACCGGCGCGAGGGCTGTTGGGGATGGTGCGCAGTTTCCAGGAAGCTCGGGTGAGCCTGTCGAGGATTTCCGAGGTGCTGGCCGGCGAAAGCACTCTCGATGCCACAGTCGCCGAAGCAGCCATGGGCAGCGGAGAGCTGGCTGTCGATGGAGTCAGCTTCACCTACCCGGGAAATCCGCCGGTGCTGCGGCGCCTGAACTTGCGGGTCTCCCCTGGAGAGAGAGTGGGCATATTCGGGACCTCCGGAGCCGGCAAATCCACCCTGGTGCAGATTCTGTTCGGTTTGCGCACCCCGCAGGAAGGAAGACTTTTCCTGGGTGGCGCGGAGCTCGGCTCGAATGTTGCTGCTGCGGCAGGGGACCTGGGGTACGCCGGCGCCGAGCCTTTTCTCCTGCACGCAACGGTGGAGGAGAACCTGCGCTACGGCAACCCGGACGTCACACATCAGGAAATGATCGAAGCGGCCCGTCTTGCCGAAGCCCATGCCTTCATCCTCGACTTGCCGGAGGGTTACGCCACCGTCATCGGCGGCCGTGGGCAGTCCCTTTCCGACGGGCAGAGACAGCGGATCGGGCTGGCCCGCCTCGCCTTGAGGAATCCGGAGATCCTCGTGCTGGACGAAGCCTTCTCGGCCCTGGACCCTGAAACCGAGGCTCTGGTGCGGCGGAATTTCTGGGAGGCGTTTGAGGGCCGGATCATCCTGTCCATTACGCACCGCCTGGGAGGACTGGAGGCCTATGATCACCTCTATCTCCTGCGTGACGGACAGTTGCGCAAGGTCGGGGAGAAAGAACTCCAGGTCGCCCTGGGAACGGGACCGGAATCCGAACCCGGGGGCGATGATCCGTCGTTCCCCGCGACGGCGCAATCGGTCCTCCAATCGGAAAGGCGTTCCGCATGAAGCCGCTTCTTACTTCAGCCCCCGAACCCCTTCGCATCGGCATCGTAGACACCGGAGTGAATCCCTGGCATTCCCATGTCCGAGGGGCGGTCAGCGGAATGCGCATCTTCCTGGATGCAGGAGGAAGGATACGGGAGGATGAGGATTTTCGGGACCTTGTCGGCCATGGCACGGCAGTAGCGGGAATCCTGCGCCAGGGTCTGCCCGATGCGGAGCTTTTCGTCGTTCGGGTCTTTGACGAGACCCTGGATTCCTACCCCTCCCTGGTGGCCCGGGCGTTGCTGAGAGCGGCCGCCGAGGGGTGCCGGATCATCAACCTCAGCCTGGGGATGTCTCCCGGCCCGGGAGGCGAAGTTCTCGCGGAAGCCTGCCGGGCTGTTCAGGAAGCCGGATCCGTCCTGGTGGCGGCCGGCCATCCGGGGAAGGCGGGGTTGCTCCCGGCCTCCCTGCCCGGGGTGACCGGAGTGGTAGCCGCTGACCATCTTAAACCGGGGGAAATTACCGTCAACCCGGGAAAACCCTATTCCCATGAAGCATCAGGGTGGCCGCGAGACCTCGATGGGCTGCCGCCCGGGGCCAATCTCTGGGGCAATTCCTTTGCCTGCGCCCGGGTCACCCTCGATTTAGCACTCAAAATGGAGACCGGATCAACCATCAATACGGTACACGGGAGGTTTTAAGCATCGGCATGTCGGAACGGCTGCAGTGAGGCCGGCGAGGCCACTGGAGGCCAGCCTCAAGTTTTGGGGGGAATCTGGATTAACACTTTTTGGAAGCGGAGGCAGAAAATGAGAAGTATGAAAAAAGTTGTATGGTGTTTATTATTGGTATTGGGGGTGACGATTCAAACCGGTCCGGTCCATGCGGATGTCGAAATCAAGGAACTGGGCAATGTCCTGGATAAGGTGTCATTGGGGATGAACCTCCACGTCTTTTACCGGTACGACAGCGACCCCTATTATGGTGCACCGGTGGGGTCTTCGGACAAAGACTCGACGGGTTTCGGCGAAATTTTCGGGGTGTTCCGGCTGACGGCGGAAAAGGATATGGGCTGGGCCAAGGCCTCAGGGCAATTCGCCCCCCTGTATACCCAGACCATCGACCAGGACGTCTACGGGATTGCCAAGGACCAGAGCGACGTCAGCGTCGACCAGGCCTGGCTCAAGTTCAGCGAGATATACGGCGGCCCCTTCGACCTGACCGTCGGGCGCCAGGATATCCGGCTTGGAAACTGGCTGGTCGTGGCCGACGGCGAAGGTCAGGATCAGGCTCTCTGGCTCAACTTCCACGACAGCTTCCCCTTTGCCGCCCGGTTGGACGGCAACTTCGGGGATCTGACCACGACCCTCTACTGGGCCCGTTCGGACAACTATTTCCAGAAGCTTGATGAGACCGCCCTGTTCGGGCCGGTGGAAGACGTCGAAGTGGCCGGACTTCAAGGTCAGTACAATTTCAGCGAAACCAGCTATGTTTTCGCCGGTGTTCATCAAAAGATCGACGACGGCAGCCGTGCGACCGATGACAATTTCTATCTGGGTCCAGGACTGGTGGCGGACAACGACACCACCGCATGGGACCTCGGTGTTCATCTGGGAATAGGAGGCCTGCTCCTGGAGGGCGAGGGCGTCTACCAGACCGGCGACGCGGGCGTACTCGCCGGCCAGGACCGGGATCGGGACGCTTTCGGCGGCTTCGCCAGCGCGACCTACAACCTGCCCGTCGCTTACGCCCCCTGGGTCCGCGGCTCCTATTTCTACTTCTCGGGGGATGACGACCCGGCCGACGACGAAGCCTCTGATTACGATCCGATGTTCAGCGGATTCTCAGCCTGGAACCGGTTCGTCATCGGTGAAATTGCCGGAGAGCTGCATTTGCCCAACTCCAACAAGAAGGTCGCCGTGGCCGAGGTCGGTTTCAGCCCCGCCGAGGCGGTATTCGTGACGCTCATGTACCTCAATCACAAACTCGACGAGAACTATTGGCTCTTTGTTCCGACTTCTTCGGACGAATGGGCCGACGAGGTGAATCTGTTTGTCGATGCCCCGCTGAACGATCACCTGTTCGTTCATCTTGGCACGGGCTGGTCCAAACCGGGAGATGCGGCTGAGGAAATTTTCGGCGACGACCAGGACACTTACTTTGCCCAAATCTGGTTGAATTACTCTTTCTAAACCCCTGAAGAGGAGATGCATACATGAAAAAGTTAACCGTCGTTTTTATGGTGCTTCTTATGGCCCTTTCTTTTTCAGCATGTTCCAAGAAGTACAGCGAGGGTGGTTCGCAGATGAAAGTGAAGTGTCCGGCCTGTGGTTATGAATTTGAAACCAAAGAAGCAAGGTAATCCCTGAATCGGATGTTTTCAGCTCAAGCAAGCGGGGACGGTCATACCGTCCCCGCTTCTTGGCTGTGCCCTGCAGGAAGAAAGGCAAAGAAATGAAAAAGCTCTTGCGTATCAACATGGAGAGCCAGACAACTTCATGCGAAGCCGCTGACGAGAAATATCCGCTCGTCGGGGGACGCAGCCTTATCGCCACAATCCTCCACCAGGAGGTCGATGCCAAGGCCGACCCGCTGGGTCCCGGAAACAAGCTCATTCTCTGTCCCGGTCTGTTTGCCGACACCGTGGCTCCCTGCTCCGGCCGGATCTCCGTGGGAGGTAAAAGCCCGTTGACCCGGACGATCAAGGAGGCCAATTCCGGCGGCACCATGGCAAAAAGGATGGCCGCCCTCGATCTGCGCGGTCTGGTTCTGGAAGGCCAGCCGCAAAAAGGCGAGTGGTTTGTGCTGGTGGTGGACGCCTCGGGGGTCGAGTTCGTGTCGGCCCAGCCTTACCTCGGGATGAACAACTATCGGCTTGGGGAAGAGCTGAGAAAGGACATGGGAAGCGATATTTCCATTGCCTCGATCGGCCTGGGCGGAGAGCGGGGATACCTGAACTCCTCCGTCCAGTTCACCGATCTCGACGGACACCCTTCCCGGTCCGCCGCCCGCGGCGGACTCGGCGCCCTGATGGGTTCCAAGGGGGTGAAAGCCATCGTCTTCAAGGACGTGAAAAAAACAGGTTGGGAGTATGCGGACAAGGAGAAATTCGTTTCCGCCAACAGGGCCTTCGGCAAAGCCGTCATGGCGCATCCCTTTTCGGGGCAGGGCCTTCCGGCCCTGGGGACCGCCCTTCTGGTGAACGTGACGAATGAGATGGGCATCCTGCCGACCCACAATTTCAGCCGGGGGCGCTTTGAGCATGCCGAGGAGATCAGCGGAGAGCGGATCGCCGAGCTGCAGGCGCAGAGGGGCGGAAAGATGTCCCATATCTGCCATCACGGCTGCCTGATCCGGTGCTCCCAGGTGTATAACGACAGGGACGGCAATTACCTGACCTCGGGGTTCGAGTACGAGACCATCGGGCTGTTCGGGTCCAATTGCGGCATCCGGGACATCGACGTCATCGCCTCCCTGGACAAGCTCTGCGACGACCTCGGAGTCGACACCATGGACACCGGTTGTGCGCTCGCCCTGTGCATGGAAGCAGGGGTGATCGAGTTCGGCGATGCCGAAGGCGCCTTGCTCCTGGCCCGGCAGATGATCGAAGGGACGGAACTGGGGCGGGTGCTCGGCAACGGCACCGAAGCTACCGGCCGCCACCTCGGAGTAAAGCGGATCCCCACGGTGAAGGGGCAGTCCATGGCGGCCTATGATCCCCGGGGCCTGAAGGGCACCGGCGTCACCTATGCGACGAGCCCCATGGGGGCCGACCATACAGCTGGAAACTCCATCGGCGACCACTCCCTGGGCGGAACGAACAAGGACGGTCAGGTGGAGCTTTCGAGAAATCTGCAAATCGTGATGACCGTGTTCGATTCGCTGGGCATGTGCATCTTCTCCGGAATCTGCTGCGAGGATCCGGAAGCTCTCGGGCATCTGGTCGATATGGCGGCGGCCAAGTTCGGCGGCGATTGGGACGTGAATCGTCTGATGGGGCTCGGAGTGCAGTCGCTGACGCTCGAGAAGCAGTTCAACAAGGCGGCCGGCTTTACCGCCAAGGACGATCGCCTGCCGGAGTTCATGTACACGGAGGTTCTGGAATCGGTCGGTGGCTGTTTTGACCTCTCGGACGAGGAACTGGCGGAGACCCTTCCCTTCGGGGAGGAGTGAGAGAGTTATCCCCTAACAGGAGACGACCACCTCAGACAGAAAGTCAAGAAACCGCCGGCCGGGCAGCATCCCGGCGGCGGTTTCTTTTATTGGTGGTCATGGGAACAGAGGTTTATCGATGGAAATACCGGGGGTTATCGGATAAGATGAGGCCTCGGGTAGCGGGTAAGCTCGACTTCGACCCGACCGTGGTGGCGCCGACCCTGAGCGACAGCGAATTTCCCCGGCTCTGGAATAAAATCGATGCCCTGCCGCTGGTGTTCAAGATCGATCTGCTGCACTGGGATCGCTTGCCGGAGGAGAGGCTGAGGGAGAAGATCCGTCAGGAGGGGGAACGATTCTACCCTTTGGAAGAAGCCGTTTGAAGTGAGTCAGCGCTGAAGGGGCCCGAGTTGTTGTTCCCTATATCACTCAAGGTACCTTCGCCCTTCTGCAGGAGCTTGGCTGCTCGCACCCGCACCCGGACATCTGCACCACCCGACAAGATGCCGAATTTTCTCTTATCTCTCCAAGGACACCCCATGGCCCTGACCGCCACCATCTTCAAAGCACACCTGCAGATCTCCGACCTCGATCGCCCGTATTACGGCGACCATCAGCTGACCCTGGCGCGCCATCCGTCGGAGACCGAGGAGCGGATGATGGTGCGGCTGCTCGCCTTTGCCCTGCACGCCGATGAGAACCTGAATTTCACCAAGGGGTTGTGCGTCGACGAAGAACCGGATCTCTGGCTGAAGAGTCTCACGGGCGAGATCGAGTTGTGGATCGATGTCGGCCTCCCCGATGAGCGGCGGGTGCGCAAGGCCTGCAATCGTGCGGCTCAGGTCTGTCTTTATATCTATGGCGGCCGCGCCGCCGGGCTGTGGTGGCAGCGAAACGCTGACAAACTTCAGCGCTTTCCCAACCTTCGTGTGATCGAGCTTCCCGAAGAGCAGAGCAAGAGGCTGGCGAACCTGGTGCAGCGGAGCATGGCGTTGCAGTGCACGGTTCAGGATGGCGAAATCTGGCTGACTTGCGGCGATAAGACCCTGAGTATCTCGCTGCTGGCGCGGAAATAAGGCAGTGCGAGCCGGGTAAAGCGTCAAAAAAATCTCTGTCAAAAAATCTCTGTCAAAAAATCTCTTGACTTTGCCCGGCGATAAGTTTAGATTCTCGAATTCGTGACGCGGGGTGGAGCAGTCTGGTAGCTCGTCGGGCTCATAACCCGAAGGTCGGAGGTTCAAATCCTTCCCCCGCA
>NZ_KI421415.1:103779-125168 GCF_000472285.1 Desulfuromonas sp. TF | reverse complement strand
GGCGGTGTAGCTCAGTTGGTTAGAGCATGCGGCTCATATCCGCAGTGTCCGGAGTTCGAATCTCTGCACCGCCACCATTTTTCAGCGAAGCCCTCTCCGGTAGCCGGTGAGGGCTTCACTTTTTATAGCCGTCATGCCTGAGCCGAATGTCATGCACGATGCCTTCCGCAGAAACCTTGTCCATCTGGTGACACCCGGAGACCGGGTGCTGGTCGCCCTCTCGGGCGGGGCGGATTCGGTGGCGCTGCTGCATCTGCTGCACGGGCTGGCCCCCGCCTTTTCCTTCTCCCTGCATGCCGCCCACCTCGATCACGGAATGCGGCCGGAGAGTCCCCGGGACGCCGATTTCGTCGGCAAGCTTTGTGCTGAACTGGAGATCTCCCTGACCGTGGAGCGGATCGACATCCCCGCCCTGGCTGAAGATCGCCGGATGGGGATGGAGGAGGCGGGCAGGGAGGCGCGTCGGGACTTTTTGCGACGAACGGCAGCTGAACAGGGATGCCGGGTCATCTCCCTGGGGCATCACCGCGGCGACCAGGTCGAAACATTTCTTCACCGCCTTATCCGCGGCACCGCTCTTCCCGGACTGGCGGCCATGCGTCCGAAGAGCGGTCCCTTCATCCGTCCCCTCCTGTCCTTTTCCCGCGAGCAGATTCTGAAGTATCTGGCAGAGAGAGGCCTCACCCACATCGAGGATGCCAGCAACCGGGACCTCGCCTTCACGCGCAACCGTATCCGCCATGAACTCATTCCTCTTTTGCAGACCTTCAATCCCCGGGCCGAGGAGCATCTGGCCCGCCTCAGCGGGCGCATTGCCCTGGAGGAGGATTGCTGGCGAGCTGAGGAGGACCGCCTCCTGTCCGCCCTCGGCCGGCCTAGGGAAGGGGAGATCCGGCTCGACCGGGCCGGGCTGGCGGCCCTGCATCCCGCCCTGGGGGCGAGGGTGATCCGCCTGGCCCTGGAGAAGGTGCGCGGGGATCTGCGCGGAATCACCGCCGTGCATATCGAGGATGTCGGAAAGATGGTCACGGGAGGAAGATCCCAGGCGGAAATCCATCTGCCCGGGGCATGGGCGGCCTGCCGATATGAAAGCCTGTGGCTGCGCCAGGCGCCGCCGCCGACCCCCGTGCCGTTTGTATTCACCATCCCCGGTCCCGGTGAATATTCCCTGCCGGACGGCCGCCGGCTGCTGGTCGAGCTGGTGGAGGAACCGCGGGGGGAGACCTTGGCGGCCGTGGAGTTCGATGCGTCGGCCGTCGACTTTCCTCTGGCGGTGCGATCCTTCCGTCCCGGCGACCGGTTCCGTCCTGCCGGAATGGAAGGAAGGAAGAAGTTGAAGGATTTCTTCATTGACGCTCGAATCGAAAGGGAATTCCGCGGCCGTCTCCCCCTGGTGGAAGCCGGCGAAATTCTATGGGTGGCCGGGGTACGCCGCTGCTCCGGGCGTCTTCCGGCTCATGGAAAAACGGTATTGAGGCTGACCATTTCGCCCTCACATTCGTCGACTATTCGCTTGTGAAATCACAGGGTTTATGTTAGATTCTCGAAGGATTCGGGCGGTGGATTCCTCTTTTTGCGCCGCCCGTCGATCCAAAACAAAACGAGTTTAGGGGGTACAGTGAATCAGTTCTATAAAAATCTCGCACTCTGGCTGGTCATCTCTCTGGTGATGATCCTGCTTTTCAATATGATGACCCAGAAAGAACAGGAGTCCAAGCCGATCACCTATACGGCCTTCCTGGAAGCCGTGGAAGAGGGTAGCGTCCAGGAAGTGACGGTGCAGGGATCCAATATCAATGGCCAATTCAAGGATGAGACCCGGTTTACGACCTACGCGCCAGACGACCCAAACCTGGTTAGCGAGCTGCGCCAGAAAGGGGTCGTGATCCAGGCCAAGCCTGAAGAGGACCGCAGCTTCTGGTTTACCATGCTGGTCTCCTGGGGACCGATCCTGCTGCTGATCGGCGTGTGGATCTTCTTCATGCGGCAGATGCAGTCCGGCGGCGGCAAGGCGATGAGCTTCGGCAAGAGCAAGGCCAAGCTCCTTTCCGAAACTTCGGCCCAAGTCACCTTCAAGGATGTGGCGGGGATCGACGAGGCCAAGGACGAGCTGGAAGAGATCGTCTCTTATCTCAAGGACCCCAAGAAGTTTTCCCGTCTCGGCGGACGCATCCCCAAGGGGGTGTTGCTGGTCGGCTCCCCCGGCACCGGCAAGACCCTGCTGGCCCGCGCCATCGCCGGCGAAGCCGGAGTCCCGTTCTTCTCCATCTCCGGTTCCGATTTCGTCGAAATGTTCGTCGGGGTAGGCGCGAGCCGTGTCCGTGATCTCTTCGTACAGGGAAAGAAGAACGCTCCCTGCATCATCTTCATCGACGAAATCGACGCCGTCGGCCGCCATCGGGGTGCCGGCCTGGGTGGCGGGCATGACGAGCGGGAGCAGACTCTCAACCAGCTGCTGGTGGAGATGGACGGTTTCGAGTCCAACGAGGGCGTGATCCTGATCGCCGCCACCAACCGGCCCGACGTTCTCGATCCGGCACTGCTGCGGCCGGGACGCTTCGACCGGCAGGTTGTCGTCCCCCGACCCGACGTCAAGGGACGCACCAAGATCCTCAACGTGCACGCCCGCAAGGTTCCCCTCGCACCGGACGTCAACATGGAGGTGGTCGCCAAGGGAACGCCCGGCTTCTCCGGCGCAGACCTGGCCAACCTGATCAACGAGGCAGCCCTGCTTGCGGCCCGGGCCGATAAGAACCAGGTCAGCATGGCGGATCTGGAAATGGCCAAGGACAAGGTGCTGATGGGGGCCGAGCGGCGCTCCATGGTCATCACTGAAGAGGAAAAGAAGGTCACCGCCTATCATGAGGCGGGCCATGTCCTGGTGGCGCTGTTCATCCCCGGCGCCGATCCGGTGCACAAGGTCTCCATCATTCCCCGCGGCCGGGCCATGGGGGTGACCATGTATCTGCCCGAAGAGGAAAAATACAACGAGACGCGGGAGGGTCTGCATACCCGCATCTGCACCCTGCTCGGCGGCCGGGTCGCCGAGGAATTATCTTTTTCGACCATCACCAGTGGTGCCAGCAACGACATCGAGCGAGCCTCGGCCATCGCCCGCAAGATGGTCTGCGAGTGGGGGATGAGCGAGAAGATAGGGCCGCTCGCCTTTGGCGAGAAGGAAGGGGAAGTTTTCCTTGGTCGCGACATGGGCCATATGAAGAACTACAGCGAGGCGACCGCTGTCGAAATCGACAACGAGATCAGGAGCATCATCCACGTCAACTATGAGCGGACCCGCAAAATACTCTCCGAAAACCGTGAGCACTTGATCACTGTGGCCGAGGCCCTGCTGGAGCGGGAAAACCTCGACGGCGCCGAGATCCGCACCATGGTTTTCGGTGCGGCGGCCCCCCCGCCCCACGTCGGAGAAGCCGAGACGGTCGCCCCCGGCGAGGGACCCTGTATCGAAGACGCCGTCCGTCCCGGGGAATAGATGCCCTTCGCACCGCGCCTGCTGATGGTTGAGGATGAGGCCGAAGCCCGTCGGGAAATTCTGTGTGTCGGCGCCGACCCCGTCGGCGTCGAACGGATGGCGGCCAAAATGGTGCGGAGGCTGGTCAAGCTGACCGGCGTCCCTTGCCGCTCCGCCAACATCCTTAAACAGGAGATGCTCGCGCTGGGAGGAGACGCGGCGGTCGCACGCGGCAGCGTATCCTGCGCCGTCGCCGAAACGGACGTCATTCTCATCGGTTCCCTCAAAAAGCTGCGAATGCTGTGTCGCCGCCTCACCAGTCAGCCTTTCGGTCTGGCGGACCTTTCCGGCCAGCTCGAAGGACTCCTGCGGAACCTCGATCAGCCGGTGCGGACCCTTGCCGGGCGCAACTGCCGGCTGGAGCTCAATCGGCCGCTGATCATGGGGGTGCTCAACGTCACTCCGGACTCCTTTTCCGATGGGGGACGATTCGATTCCTTGGAGAAAGCCCTGCAGAGAGGGCGGGAGATGGCCCGGGAAGGGGCCGACATCATCGATGTCGGAGGTGAAACCACCCGCCCTGGAGCCGCCGCCGTTTCGACCCAGATCGAGCTGGATCGAGTGGCGCCGGTCATCGAAGGGCTGCGTCGGGAACTCGATCTCCCTCTGTCCGTCGACACCAATAAGGCGGCTGTGGCCAGGGCGGCCGCAGTCCTTGGAGCCGACTTCATCAACGACATCAGCGGCTTGCGCTTCGATCCCGAGATGGCTGAGGCAGCCGCCGAAACCGGTGCGGGATTGTTTCTGATGCACACCCGGGGGCGTCCGGAGGAGATGCAGAGGGATACCCGCTATCGTGACATGGTCGGTGAGATTATCGCCTACCTGCGCGGGAGCGTCGATGCCGCACTGGCCGCCGGAGTCTCCCCGGAGAAGCTGGCGGTGGACCCGGGGATCGGTTTCGGCAAGAGCCCGGAGGGGAATCTAGAAATCCTGAGGCGCCTGCGGGAATTCCAGACACTCGGCTATCCTCTTCTTCTGGGCACCTCGCGCAAGGGCTTCATCGGAAAGGTCCTGAATCAGCCGGTTCCGGAGATGAGGCTGTACGGAACGCTGGCAACCGTCGCTCTGGGTGTGGAGAGGGGCGCGGGAATTTTTCGGGTTCACGACGTGCGGCCTGCCAGAGAAACTGCATTAATGGCCTGGGCCGTTTGTCGCGGGGAAATGCCCTGAATCCGTGAGGAGTGAAGAGTCAGGAGTGCCTCACCCCTCACGCCTCACCTGCCGGCATCTGCAATACCGCATAATCAAGGAATGACGGCAGAATCACGGAATCAGTAAGTACTTTTATTTCAGACCGGTGGGGTATGGGCGGAATTTTCGACGTTTTAAAAAATTTCAGATGGCTGCTCGACCTGCTCGACGTCGCCCTCGTCGCCTTTATCATCTACCGGATCATTCTGCTTATCAAGGGAACACGAGCCGTCCAGATGCTTCTGGGTCTGGCGGTTATTCTCATCGTCTATGTTGCTTCTCAGGTCGGCGGTCTCTGGACGCTTCATTGGCTGCTCGACAATTTTCTCTCTTCAATCATTCTTGTCATCGTCGTCATTTTTCAGAACGACATCCGCCGCGCCCTGATGCACGTGGGGAAAAATCCATTTTTTGCCGATCTCTCCTACCGGGAGGAAACGGAAATCATGGAAGAACTGGTCAAGGCCTGTGTCAATATGGCCAGTAAACGCATCGGTGCGCTGATCGTCATTGAACGGGAGACGGGTCTTAAGGATTTTCTCGAGGTGGGGGTGGAAATCGATTCCAAGGTATCCAGCGACCTGATCGCTTCCATTTTCCTTCCCTATTCGCCCCTCCATGACGGGGCCCTCATCATACAGCAGGGCCGACTCAAAAAAGCCGGCTGTTTTCTGCCGCTTTCACGCAATCCCGACATCAGCAAAGCCCTTGGAACCCGTCACCGTGCCGCCATCGGCCTGACCGAACTGGTGGATGCGGTGGCCATCGTCGTTTCCGAAGAAACCGGCAAGATCTCGGTCGTGGTGGGCGGACGCATCACCCGCGATCTTGATTCATCCTCCCTGAAGCGGGTTCTCAAGCGGCTGCTTGAACCTCGCACGGATAAAAAGAAGAAACGGTAGCCATGTTAGAAAGACTGACGGAAAACTGGGTGCTGAAGGTACTCTCCCTCGTTTTTGCTCTTGTCCTGTGGTTTTTCGTCATGGGGGAGCGGAAACTGGAGGTGGGCTATGCCGTTCCTCTGGAACTGCAGAACGTCCCCGACGGGATGATCGTGACCAATGAGGTTCCGTCCCTGGTGGATGTGCGCATCAGCGGTCCGCGCACCCTGCTGGTGAACCTGCGACCCACGGACGTCCATATTTCCGTCGACCTCAAGGGATTGCAGCCGGGGCTCACCTCCTTCAAGCGCCTGGAGGAGCGCCTCAATATTCCCAGTGGACTGAAGGTTACCCGTCTCTCGCCTTCCTTTGTCGACGTGAAACTGGAGCGGATCAGAGAGAAGACGGTTCCCGTGAAAGTACTGCTCAACGGAACGCCGGCCGAAGGTTTCCGGATCGCCGAAGTCCGGACTGAGCCTGACCAGGTGACTGTGGAAGGGGCCGAGGGAGAACTGAAGGATATTCATGAAGCTGTAACGGAACCGGTGGATGCGGAGGGTGTCAGGGAAAGCTTCACCCTGATGGCGCCCCTCAATTACCGGGGGAAATACACGACGATTAAAGGGCAGGGGGCGGTGGAAGTCAAAGTTGAGATCGAACCGCTGGAATCGCCCGCTGAAGAGGAGAAAGGCAGGAATAATCAGTGATGAAGAAGAAACTTTTCGGCACGGACGGAGTCCGGGGGGTGGCCAACATCTATCCCATGACGACCGAAATGGCCATGCAGCTGGGGCGCGCCGTCGCTTATACATTCAAGGGAGGAAATCGGCGCCACCGCATTGTAATAGGTAAGGACACCCGGCTTTCAGGCTATATGATAGAGAATGCCCTGGCGGCCGGGATCTGCTCCATGGGGGTCGATGTTCTGCTGGTTGGACCTCTTCCGACCCCGGGGATCGCTTTCATCACCGCCTCCATGAGGGCCGACGCCGGAGTGGTGATTTCCGCTTCTCATAATCCCTATCAGGACAACGGAATCAAGTTTTTCTCGGCCGACGGGTTCAAGCTCCCTGACGATCTGGAACTCAAGATCGAGGAGCTGATCTTCTCCAAAAAGATCGACTCCCTGCGTCCCATCGCCTCGGAGGTCGGCAAAGCCTTCCGTATCGATGACGCCCGCGGCCGCTATGTGGTCTTCCTCAAGCACTCCTTCCCCCGGGACCTCGACCTCAAGGGACTCAAGATCGTTCTCGACTGCGCCAACGGCGCGGCCTACAAGGCGGCCCCCGCTGTATTGGAAGAGCTCGGGGCCGAGATCATTCCTTTGGGAATTTCCCCCAACGGCACCAACATCAACGCCGGCTGCGGCTCCCTTCACCCAGAGATCATGTCCGAGGCGGTCAAGGAGCATCGGGCCGACCTGGGAATCGCCCTAGACGGCGACGCCGACCGGGTCATTTTTGTCGACGAATTCGGCAACGAGGTGGACGGCGACCATATCATGGCCATCTGCGCGACCCATCTGCTCCAGAAGAAAAAGCTGGCCAAAAACACCCTGGTGACGACCGTCATGAGCAATATGGGTCTCGATATCGCCGTGCGCCAGGCCGGCGGCAAAGTAGTCAAAACGGCGGTCGGAGACCGCTACGTGGTGGAGGAAATGCGACGGCACGGCTATACTCTGGGGGGAGAGCAGTCGGGGCACATGATCTTCCTCGATCACAATACCACCGGTGACGGCATGATTTCCGCTCTACAGGTTCTGGCAATCATGCGTCGCACAGGCAAGACCTTGTCGGAACTGGCCAAGGTGATGATTGCCCTCCCCCAGGTCCTGCTCAACGTTCGTGTGGCGGAGCGAAAGGAAATCAGTGAGGTCCCCGAGGTGCAGAAGGTCATCGCCGCAGCTGAGCAGAAGCTGGGGGATACCGGCCGCGTTCTGATCCGCTACTCGGGAACGGAACCGCTGCTGCGCATCATGCTGGAGGGACAGGATAAATACCAGATCACGGAAATGGCCAATGAAATCGGGATGGCCATGGAAAAGGGCCTGGGCGGGCATAAGGAGGACCTGTAGCCGTGGCCAAGCTGGGAGTCAATATTGACCACGTCGCCACCGTCCGCCAGGCCCGGGGTGTTGCCGAGCCGGACCCCGTCACGGCAGCCGCTCTGGCCGAGCTTGCCGGCGCCGACGGCATCACCGTGCATCTGCGGGAAGATCGGCGCCATATTCAGGACCGGGACGTGGAGCTTCTGCGCAGAACGGTCGGCACCCGTCTCAATCTGGAGATGGCCGCCACCGACGAAATGGTCGGCATCGCCCTCAAGCTTCTCCCCGACTGCGTCACCCTGGTCCCCGAGAAGCGTGAAGAGCTGACCACCGAGGGTGGGCTGGACGTGATCCGTTACCGATCCTCGCTCAAGGACCCTGTCGAACTGCTTCGGCAGGGAGGGATAACCGTCAGCCTTTTCGTCGATCCCGACCTCGAGCAGATCAAGGCCGCACGCCGCCTGGGCGCCGACTATATCGAGATTCACACCGGAGCCTACTGCGAGGCCAGGGACCCGGGATCTCGCCGCATAGAACTAGAAAAAATCGACAATGCGGTCCGAGCCGGGCGCAAGCTCGGTCTGGGGGTCAACGCCGGGCACGGACTCAACTATCAGAACGTCAGGGAGGTGGTCGCTCTGGGTGGAATAGAAGAATTCAACATCGGCCACAGCATCGTGTCCCGGGCCGTTCTGGTGGGGATGGAACGGGCCGTGCGCGAGATGGCGGCGCTGGTCCGAGGAGGCTGAGGCTTGTCATCCGTCGCCGGGGTGGGAATCGATCTCGCCCGCATCGAACGTTTCCGCCGGCTGCTCGCCCGGGAGAAGAAGGGGGTCATCGACCGGATCTTCACCGTCGGTGAAAAAGTGTATTCTCTGGCCAAAAAGGATCCGGCCCCTTATCTGGCCGTCCGCTTCGCCGCCAAGGAGGCTTTTCTCAAGGCCCTTGGACTGGGCCTGCGTCAGGGGATTTCCTGGCAGGATATGGATGTGATCAAGGACGGACTGGGATGCCCCTCCCTGAGGCTTTCCGGCCGAGCTGCGGAAATCGTCCGGGAGCGGGGAGTGACGGCGGTCCATCTTTCCTACAGTCATGACGGGGATTACGGCGTGGCGACGGTGGTTCTGGAGAAGTCATGAAGCTGGTCAGCGCCAGGGAAATGCGTGAAATCGACCGCCGGACCATCGAGGAAATCGGCATTCCCGGAGTCGTGCTGATGGAAAATGCCGGGCGCGCCGCCGCCGACCGGCTTTGCCGCTGTTTTCCCTCCCTGCATCCAGGTCCCGTCCTGGTGCTGGCCGGCAAAGGAAACAACGGCGGCGACGGCTACGTAATCGCCCGTTATCTCCTCAACCGGGGATGGCGGGTCCGGACGGTGGTGACGGCCGCGGCCGAGGCGATCGGCGGAGACGCCGGCATCCATCTGCAGGCCCTGCGCCGCAGTGGGGCGGAAGTGACCTTCGCCGCCGACTCCAAGGCGTTGACCCGGGCTCTGTCAGGGGACCGTGACGCCGCCCTGATCGTCGATGCCCTCCTGGGGACGGGGCTGGCCTCCGAGGTTCGCGGTCTCTGTGCCGAAGCCATCGACTGGATCAACGATGCGTCGGCGCCGGTTATGGCCGTGGACATACCCTCGGGAATCGACGCCTCCACCGGGGAGATCCTGGGCCGGGCGGTTCGCGCCGATCTGACGGTAACCTTCGCCCTGCCCAAGATCGGGCACGCGGTACACCCGGGGGTGGCTATGAGCGGCCTTCTGGAGACCGTCGATATCGGGATTCCGGCCTCTCTTCTGCGACAGGCGGGCGCCGATCATGTGCTGGTGGATGCGGATGCAGCCGCAGAACTTCTGCCTATCCGTTCATCGACCGGGCATAAAGGGACCTTCGGCCATCTCCTGGTGGTCGCCGGGTCCATCGGCAAGACGGGGGCCGCCGCGATGACCGCCGAGGGCGGCCTGCGGGCAGGCTCGGGTCTGGTCACCGTCGGCTGCCCGGCGGCGGTCCAGGATGTTCTGGCGGTCAAGCTCACAGAGGCCATGACCGCGCCCCTCCCCGGAATGGAAGGAGCCCTGAGCCTGCAGGGGCTCGGCGACATCGAGTCCCTCCTGGAGGGGAAGGATGCACTCGCCCTGGGGCCGGGGCTGGGACAAACGGAAGAAGTCCGGAATCTGGTGCGTCGACTGGTCGGAAGCTGCCCGGTGCCCCTGGTACTCGACGCCGACGGGTTGAACTCCATCGCCGAGCGACCTGATGTTCTGCTGGAGAGGGTCGGTGCAGCGGCCGTTCTGACTCCCCATCCCGGGGAGATGGCGCGGCTGACCGGCAGGACGGTGGCCGAGATCGAGTCGGACCGCATCGGCACTGCCCGAAACTTCGCCCGTCAATACCAGGTCGTCCTGCTTCTCAAGGGCGCCCGCACGGTGGTCGCCCTCCCCGACGGTCGGGTGCGGATCAACGGCAGCGGAAATCCCGGACTCGCCTCCGGCGGGATGGGCGACGTGCTCACCGGTATGATCGGAGCATTCCTTGCCCAGGGCCTGCCGCCGGGAGATGCAGCCATTCTTGGAGCGTACCTCCATGGCCGTGCCGCCGACCGCCTCCTGGAGCGTCTCGGCGATGCCGGCATGATCGCCTCCGATCTGCTGGCTGAGATCCCCGCAACCCGGAGGGAGCTGGCCATGATGCAGGGGCCTGGGCCCTGCCCCAATAGATCCACTTGAAAGGAAACTGTTATGCTGAGAGCCAAGGATATCATGACCCGCACGGTCCATTCGGTGACCGCCGATACTGATGTGGAAGAGTTGGCCCGTCTCTTTGTGACCAAGGGGGTGAGCGCCATGCCCGTCCTCGATGAAGCGGGCCGCCTGGAGGGGGTCGTCACGGAAACCGATCTGGTGGAGCAGGACAAGCCACTTCATATTCCGACCGTGATCTCTATTTTCGACTGGGTTCTTTATCTGGAAAGTGAAAAAAACTTCCGTGAAGAAGTCGAGAAGATCACCGCCCGGAAAGTGGGGGATATATGTACTCGGGAAGTGGTCACCTGCACGCCCGACACCCCGGTGAGCGAAATCGCCTCGCTGATGATCGAAAAAAAGGCTCACCTGATCCCCGTGGTCGAAGAGAAGAAGGTGGTTGGAGTGGTTGCCCGCCTCGATATCATCCGTTCCATGGGACAGTAGATCGTGCGGGAGTGGATCGTCACCACCTCTTCGCCTGATGAAACCAGGGAGTTGGGACGATTGCTCGGCGGGATCATCGCCGATCCGATGGCCGTCCTGCTGTCGGGAGAACTGGGAGCGGGCAAGACCTGCCTCACCCAGGGGCTGGCAATCGGTCTCGGGATCCCCGCCGGTGAGCCCGTCACCAGCCCCTCCTATACCCTGATGAATCATTACCGCGGACGGCTGGAGCTCTACCATTTCGATCTGTACCGTCTTTCCGATCCCGACGAGCTGGTCGATATCGATTTCGACGGCTATATTAACGGAAGCGGGGTGACGGTGGTGGAATGGGCCGACCGGTTTCCCGGCCTGGAGGCCGAGGGCCTTCGGGTTGAGATCTCCTACGGAGAAGCCGAAGGCCGAACGGTGCTGTTTCGGGCCCGGGGGGAATATGGTGAAGAAGTGCTGGCGCATCTTGCCCGCCGATGGCGGGAGAAGGGGGAGTTCTCATGATCGAGTTCGATATAGCGGTCATCGGAGGCGGCCCCGGCGGATACGTCGCGGCCATTCGGGCGGCCCAGCAGGGCGCCTGCGTATGTCTCATAGAGAGGGACAAGGTGGGGGGGACCTGCCTCAATCGGGGGTGCATTCCGACCAAGGCCCTGTACAGCACCGCGTTGCTGCTCCAGAGAATCAAGAATTCAGCCTCCCATGGCATCCGTGCGGAGAATCTCGACTTTGATTTCGCTCAGGCCGCCCGGCGCAAGGACGAGGTGGTCGAGAAGCTGGTCGGCGGGGTGGAACAGCTTCTCAAAGGGAACGGTGTCGACATCTTTCGGGGCGAGGCCTCCCTGGAGGGGACAGGAAAGGTGAAAATCCGTAGCAAGGACGTGGTCGGCCATATCCGGGCCAAGAACATCATTCTGGCGACGGGGTCCGTGGTGGCTCGTCCTGAAACCCTACCCATCGACGGGAAAAATGTTTTGACCAGTAATGAAATTCTTGCTATTAAAGAGCTTCCCAAGAGCCTGCTGGTCATCGGCGGCGGCTATATAGGCTGCGAATTCGCCAGTATTTTTTCCGCCATGGGCACTGAAGTGACCATTGTGGAGCAGCTTCCCGCCATCCTCGCCCGCAGCGATCGGCAGGCGGTGCGGGAAGTGGAAAAAACCCTGAAGGAACAGGGGGTGACCATCCATACCGGCACCTCGGTCGAAGCACTTGAGACGGCTGAAGGAAAGGTGACTGCCCGCATCTCCGGAGGCCGGGAGCTGTCCGTCGAAAAGGTGCTGGTCGCGGTGGGGCGGGTGCCCAATACCGAAGGACTGGGGCTGGAGGAGGCCGGTGTCAGGACCGAGAGGGGGGCTGTGGTGGTGGATGAGGGAATGCGCACCTCGGCCGAGGGAATCTTTGCCATCGGCGACGTCACCAACATCATTCAGCTCGCCCATGTCGCCTCCTATCAGGGCGGTATCGCCGTGGCAAATGCCCTGGGCGGGGATCGCCGAGCCGATTACCGCGTTGTTCCCAGCACCATATTCACCCTGCCGGAGATCGGGCAGGTCGGTTTGACAGAAGAGGACTGCAAGGAGAAGGGGCTGGAGGTCAAGGTCGGCCGCTTTTCCTACCAGGCGTCGAGCAAGGCGCTCTGCGACGGGGAGCCGAGAGGCCTAGTCAAGGTGGTTGCGGCCAAGGAGGACGGCACGATCCTCGGCGCTTCCATTGTCGGGGAGGAAGCATCGGCCCTGATCGCGGAAGTGGCGGTGGCCATGCAGGAGAAGATGAGCGCCGCCCGACTCGGGGAAGTCATCCACTCTCATCCCACCCTCCCGGAGATGATCATGGAGGCGGCCGAGGATGTCGGCGACTCTGCCGTTCACAAGCCCGGCCGCGGTGGAAGAAAAACCGAACGCGTCAACAAAGCTTAGAATTCAAGCGTCCTTACGGCCGCTTTTTACAGCAAAAGGAGGCATAGGTAATTATGGCCCTGGTTGTGCAGAAATATGGTGGAACTTCGGTGGGGACCATCGAGAAGATCCGCAATGTTGCCCGTCGGGTCGCCAGGACCTACGACGACGGCAACGATGTGGTGGTGATCGTCTCCGCCATGGCCGGCGAAACCAACAAGCTGGTCGCCCTGGCCAACGAGATCTGCGAGTTTCCCAGCGAACGGGAATACGACGTCCTGGTCGCCACCGGCGAGCAGGTGACGATCGCCCTCTTGTCCATGTGCCTGCAGTCGATGGGGTACAAGGCCAAGAGCTACCTCGGTCATCAAATTCCGATTCTTACCGACAGCTCCTACTCCAAAGCCCGCATCGAGAAGATCGAGGACAAGAAAATCCGTGAGGACCTGAAGAACGGCACCATCATCGTGGTCGCCGGGTTCCAGGGCACGGACAAGGAGGGGAACGTCACCACCCTCGGCCGCGGCGGATCCGATACTTCGGCGGTGGCGGTGGCTGCCGGTCTCAAGGCCGATGTCTGCGAGATCTACACCGATGTCGACGGGGTCTATACCACCGACCCGCGGATGGTTCCCGAGGCGTCCAAGATCGAGAAGATCTCCTATGACGAGATGCTGGAGATGGCATCCCTCGGGGCCAAAGTGCTGCAGATCCGTTCGGTGGAATTTGCCAAGAAATACGACGTGGTGGTTCATGTCCGTTCGAGTTTCAACGACAATCCAGGGACCCTGGTGATGAAGGAGGATGCTGATATGGAGACCGTTCTGGTTTCGGGGATTACCTACAACAAAGATGAAGCTAAAATCTCAGTGATGCGCGTACCCGACAAGCCGGGGATCGCCTCCAAGCTATTCTCGCCCCTGTCCCATGCCAATATCACCGTGGACATGATCATTCAGAACGTTTCCCACGAAGGGTATACCGACCTGACTTTCACGGTCCCCCGGTCGGATTTCAAAAAAGCTCTCAAGATCGTCGAAGAGACGGCCTCCCAGATTGGAGCCGGCGGCGTCGCTTCCGACGAGAATATCGCCAAGGTCTCTATTGTCGGCGTCGGCATGCGCTCCCATTCGGGCATCGCCAGCAAGATGTTCCAGACTCTCTCGCAGGAAGGCATCAACATACAGATGATCTCGACCAGCGAGATCAAGGTCTCCTGCGTCGTCGACTCCAAGTACACGGAACTGGCGGTGCGGGTTCTCCACGATGCTTTCGGACTCTCCAGAAAGGACGTGAAGGCGGAATAATCCGCGACGCGTGGGCGCGTTACGCGTGATATGCATCATATCGAGGATGAGGGAATGAGTCTGATCAAGCTGTACGATACGACACTGAGGGACGGCACCCAGGCAGAGGATGTTTCTTTTCTTGTGGCGGATAAGATCCGCATCGCCCAGAAGCTGGATGAACTGGGGATTCATTACATCGAGGGAGGTTGGCCCGGCTCAAATCCAAAGGATATCGCCTTCTTCAAGGACATCAAAAAGGTTTCCCTGTCGCAGGCGAAGATCGCCGCCTTCGGCTCCACCCGTCGGGCTAAAACGACTCCAGCCAGGGACAACAACATCCAGACTCTCATCCAGGCTGAGCCGGACGTGGTCACCATTTTCGGCAAGACTTGGGACTTCCATGTATTCGAGGCGCTGCGCATCAGTCTGGAAGAGAACCTTGAGCTCATCTACGATTCCCTCGCCTATCTCAAGGAACAGGTCGGCGAAGTGATCTACGATGCCGAGCATTTCTTCGACGGGTACCGGGCCAACCCCGAGTACGCGCTCAAGACCCTTCAGGCAGCCCAGGAGGCCGGGGCGGACTGCATCGTTCTGTGCGACACAAACGGCGGCACTCTGCCGCACCAGATCCCGAGCATCCTTGACGAGGTGAAGAAGGCGGTGTCCACCCCGCTGGGGATTCACACTCACAACGACAGCGAATGTGCGGTGGCCAATTCCCTGGTGGCGGTGGAAAACGGCATCGTCCACGTTCAGGGGACGATAAACGGTTTCGGCGAGCGGTGCGGCAACGCCAATCTCTGCTCCATCATCCCATCGCTGCGCCTCAAGATGGAACGGGAATGCGTCGATGACGGGCAGCTGAAAAGATTGCGCGAGGTTTCCCGCTATATCTACGAACTGGCCAACCTTGTACCCAACAAACACCAGGCCTACGTCGGAAATTCCGCTTTCGCCCACAAGGGGGGAGTGCACGTCTCCGCCATCCAGCGCCATCCCGAAACGTACGAACACATCCGGCCGGAACGGGTGGGCAATATCACCCGGGTGCTCGTCTCCGATCTCTCCGGACGATCCAACATTCTTGCCAAGGCCGAGCAGTTCAACATCAATCTTGACAGCAAGGACCCGGTCACCCTGGAGATCCTCGAGGAAATCAAGGAGATGGAGAACAAGGGTTATCAATTCGAAGGGGCGGAGGCCTCCTTCGAACTGCTCATGCGCCGGGCTCTGGGAACCATGCGCCATTTTTTCTCGGTGATCGGATTCAGAGTCATCGACACCAAGAGGCATGAAGACGAAAAACCGATCTCCGAGGCCACCATACAGGTCAAGGTGGGAGGGAAAATCGAACACACCGCCGCCGATGGCAATGGGCCTGTCAATGCCCTGGATAATGCACTGCGCAAGGCGCTGGAAAGCTTTTATCCCCAGATCAGGGAAGTGCGGCTGCTCGACTACAAGGTTCGGGTTCTTCCAGCCGGCAAGGGGACGGCCTCGATCACTCGGGTGCTGATCGAATCGGGGGACAAGGCTTCCCGCTGGGGAACGGTGGGGGTGAGCGATAACATCATCGATGCCTCGTACCATGCCCTTGTGGATGCTCTGCAGTACAAACTGCTCAAGGATCAGGAACGGTAGCCGGTGCGCTCTCCGCGAGGAGCTGGTTTACTTGTTCTAGTCCTGCTCGCCGGTTACGCGGTCTTCTACAGCCGGGCGGTCCTCCACGACGGAGGACCCCCGGCTTTTTTCGTGGAAAGTCGGCCGGAAGTTGCGGTGGTCCTGGGGGAAGGATTTCCGGCTCCCGGTCTTCATCAATTTTCTGACGGTACCTCCCTGGAAGACGTCATTAAATTGACTGGGCTGGGATTGGCTCCCTCTCTGGCGGAAGATCCGCGAATACACCTCCCCCTTCGTCCCGGTGAATTCGTGGATATTCTCGTAGACGAGTCCCAAGTGGTTGAAATGAAACGAAAGTGGCTTCCGGCATTGCAACGCATGGCCCTCGGGATAGCACTCCACCCTGACTGCATGAACTATGACGACTGGCAGGCCCTATCCGGAGTCGGTCCCCGGTTGGCGGAGAGAATCGAAGATGACCGTCAACAAAATGGCGATTTTGGCTCGCTGGACGGGTTGAAAAGGGTGCGGGGGATCGGTCCGCGAAGCATTGAAGGCTGGAGAAATTTTTTTTAGCCCACCACTCCATTTCCGCAAGTACTTGAAATATGGCCTTAAACTCAATATTGAAAGGATTTTGTGACTGTTTTTCTCCTCTTTTTCGGCAAAGATGGCACGACTGGTGAAATACGTAGGATCTAACCAACGCGGTCACCAAGTCTTACAAACATAGGCAAAGGGGGAAAAACATGAAGTGTCCGAAATGCAAAGGGAGAATGTACGCTGAGAAGTTCTATGATTTCGTCCGTTCATTCGACGCTTGGAAATGTTGCTCCTGCGGAGAGGTACTTGACCCTACCATTCTGGCTAACCGGGCCAGAAACCACAACGTTTTCCTTGGCTGATGTCACGACGGAATCAAACTCTCAAGGGCCGGAGAGATCATCTCTCCGGCCCTTTTTATATGGTGCGGTCCGAACCACCAAATGGGCTGCAAATGGGGAGCCCGGATCATCGATAAAAATTTTTGCGCTCCTTGATGTAGGTGCAGGGCTCGTAACGTCTGCCGGCATCCGCCGAGATCTCCTCCAGTTCACCGACCAGTTTTGAAAGCCCTTCGGCATCCGCCCAGCGGCAGAGCCCTCCACGAAAAGGAGGAAATCCGGCACCGAAAACCATGCCGGTATCGACGTCTTCAGGGGTACTCACAACCTTCTCTTCCAGGCAGCGGCCAGCCTCGTTGACCATGAGCAGAAGAAGCTTTCGCATATCGAATGCCGTGGCGTCGCGGAGCTTGCACAATCCGAGCTCCCGGTCGACGCTGCGGTTTGGCTTCGGTTTTTCTCCCTGCACGTGAAGATAGAAGCCTCTGCCCGCTTTTTTCCCCCGCAATCCGCTTGAAACGATTCTTGGGAGCAGAGGGCTCTCCGGCAGGTAGGAAAATGCCTTGCTGAGGGTTTTTGCCACCTCGGTGGCGATATCGATGCCGACTTCGTCAATCAAGCGGAACGGACCCATCGGCAGTCCGAACTCTACGGCCTTCTTGTCGAGGGATTGCCAGTCGACCCCGGCGGCCGCGATGAGGCAGGCTTCGTTGAGATAGGCGACCAGCAATCGGTTCACCAGGAACCCGGGACGATCCGCAACAATAATAGGAGTTTTCACAAGGCGGCGGGCCGCCTCGAAAAGGGTCGCCGCAGTCAGATCGGAAGTCAGATCGCCGCGGATGATTTCCACCAGCGGCATGCGGTGCACCGGATTGAAGAAATGCATGCCGCCCACGTTGCCTGGGCGGCGAGCCGAACCCTGCAATTCGCTTACGGAAAGGGCGGACGTGTTCGTGGCAAAGACGGCGCTTTCCGGCAGGTGCGCCTCGACCTCCTGAAGCACAGACTGTTTCACCTCCATCTTTTCCACGACAGCTTCCACTACCAGATCCACCTCGTGGAATCCTTCGTAACTGGTCGTTCCGGTGATTTTCTCCATTTTACCGGACACCGCCTTTTGGTCTTTTCTCTTCCTGGACATCTCTTTGCCGAAAATCCGGCGCGCATGTTCAAGGCCCGCTTCAACCGCTTCCGGGCGGATATCCTTCAGAAGGACGGGTATCCCTTTATCGGCAAGCAACTGGGCGATGCCGCCGCCCATTGTTCCGGCTCCCAGCACCGCCGCTTTCCGCAGCGGCCGGGCTTCCACCGGCAAATCCGGACCTTTGGATGGGCGCTGGGAGAGGAAATAAACATGGATGAGATTTTTGCACTCAGGCGTGACGACCAGACGGCCCAGTTCAATCGCCTCCAGTTCAAGTCCTTTCGGAAGGGAGAGGGACAACCCTTTCCGCATCACCTCGACGATTGCCGGAGGTGACGGATAATGCCCCCCGGACTTCTGCCGGGCGCTCTTGAGCGCCCTGTTGAAAAGAAGGGTCCGGCCGATGGCATTTTTCTCGAGCATCCACCGGCGCAAGTCCCTGACTTTACTCTTCCGGGCCGCAAGGAGATGCCGCTTGTCGAGCACGGCCTCACGGGCGAGAATAAGGGCGTCATCGAGAAGGCCCTTCGATGCGGCCACCCGATCGATAAGGCCGATCTCATAAGCATCCTCCGCACTAACCTTGCGGCCTGTAAGAATCATCTCCAGGGCTTTTTCAATCGAGATGAGCCGCGGGAGGCGCTGGGTTCCACCGAAACCGGGCAGGATGCCGAGCCTGACCTCGGGCAGGGCGATTGTCGAATCCGGAGCGGCGATGCGGTAGCCGCAGGCCAGGGCGAATTCGGTGCCGCCCCCCATGCAGTGGCCGTGAATCGCCGCCACGACCGGGAAGGGAAGACCGGCCCACAAGCCGAATATCCGCTGACCCTCACGGGCGAGGTCGGCTCCTTCGGCAGCATCGGTGACGCGCTGGATCTCACGGATGTCGGCACCGGCAATGAAGCCCCCGGATTTAGCGCTGAGAACCACGGCCGCCGTGGGTCGCTTCTGTTCAAGCAGCTGTGCAGTGCTCTCCAACTCCCGGAGAAAGGCGGACGTCAGGATGTTCACCTTTTCATCCGGCGAATCAAGCGTGACAACGGCCACCCCTTGATGAATTTCGCAGCGAACGGCAGTGCTCATGAGACCTCCCCGGGAAAATTCTTATTAAAGGATACCCCTTCAAAGGCAGGAGACAAGCTTGCCAAGCCCTTAATCGTTGATAGTATTTATACCCGAATGCCAAAGTGGAAGCTTCATACAAAGAGGGAAGAAAACATGAAGCTGAAGAAGGAACTGGAACTCCTGGATGCTCGTGAACTGCTGGAGATGTACCGGGACATGGTGCGGATCCGGGAATTCGAGGAAGCCTGTCCCAAATTGTACAGCCAGGGGAAAATGGGGGGATTTCTCCACCTGTACAGCGGTCAGGAAGCGGTCGGGGTCGGAGTCGCCCACGCCATGCACAAGGATGATTACATGATTTGTGCTTACCGGGAGCATGGTCTTGCCCTGGCCAAGGGGATCCCTCCCGGACCCGTTATGGCCGAACTTTTCGGCAAGGCCACCGGGGTGAGCAAAGGCAAAGGGGGATCGATGCACATGTACGATGCCGAACTGCGCTTCATGGGCGGTTACGGCATCGTAGGCGGACACCTCCCCCTTTCCGTTGGGATCGGCCAGGCCATTCTCTATCGCGAAACCGACGAGGTGGTGGTCTGCCTGTTTGGAGACGGAGCGACCAATCAGGGGGTTTTTCACGAAGCCATGAATATGGCGGCCCTGTACAAGGTGCCGGTCGTCTTTGTCTGCGAAAACAACGGCTACGGAATAGGGACCAGTGTTTCCCGGGCGAGTTCCGTCGAGCAATTATATAAAAAGAGCTGCGCCTACGAGACCCCTGGACTCAAGGTCGACGGCATGGATGTGCTCGAGGTGTATGAAACCGTACGCACTGCGGTACAAAAGGCTCGCGAGGGAGGAGGACCGACCTATATCGAAGCGGTCACCTACCGTTTCCGCGGTCACTCCATCTCCGATCCCGGAACGTATCGGAGCGAGCAGGAAAAGAAAATCTGGCGAGAACGGGACCCGATCCCAAACTTTGCAGAATGGCTGCTCAATGAAGGGCATACAGACCGCGGGGAAATCGAAAATATAGAAAACGAGGAGAAGAAGCGGATTGAGGAAGCCATTCGCTTTGCCGAGGAAAGTCCGGACCCCGACTCCGAGGAGCTTTGGACCGACGTCTATGCCTGAAAGGCCTTCTCACGCAAAGGCGCAAAGAGAACCTCTAATGCTTCTGACTTCTTTGCCGCACTTTGCGCCTTGAGTGAGCGAAGCGAGCGGGCGTTGAAACGAGTTTGTCCTGATTCCGTTTATTCCAAGGAGTTTTTTATGCCTGAAATAACCTGTCGCGAGGCTTTGAACCAGGCGTTGCGCGAGGAGATGGATCGCGATCCTTCCGTTTTCATTCTTGGCGAAGATGTAGGGCTGTATGAGGGATCATTCAAGGTCACTCGCGGTCTTCTTGCCAGATTCGGCGAAAAACGGGTGATCGATACACCGATCTCCGAGGCTGGAATTATCGGCATGGCCTGCGGGTCGGCAATGACGGGTCTGAGACCCATTGCCGAATTGATGACAGTCAACTTCGCGATCGTGGCCATGGACCAGATCATGAACAACGTGGCGGTGGCCCGCTACATGTTCGGCGGCCAGTGCAGCGTCCCTCTGGTCATCCGCGCTCCGGGGGGAGCCGGTCACCAGCTTGGCGCTCAGCACTCCCATACTCTCGATTCCATGTTCATGCATTGTCCTGGACTGCGGGTCGTCATCCCGTCATTCCCCGCTGATGCCAAGGGGCTGCTCAAAAGCGCAATCCGCTCAGATGATCCGGTCATGTTTCTAGAGCATGAAGGCCTTTACGCCATGAAGGGCGAGGTTCCCGAGGGCGAGTTCACGATTCCTCTGGGGGCGGCGGATATCAAAAGAGAGGGGCGCCACGTTACCCTGATCGCCGTATCGCGCATGGTCTACGTCTGTCTCGAAGCGGCGCAGGCTCTGGCGAAGGAGGGAATCGAGACAGAGGTGATCGATCTGAGGGGTCTGAATCCTCTGGACATGGCGACCGTTCTGAAATCGGTGCGTAAAACCCATCGGGCGATAACGGTGGAGGAATCCTGGCTGACCGGCGGGTGGGGCGGCGAAATTGCCGCGCGCATCATGGAGGAGGCCTTTGACGATCTCGATGCCCCCGTGCTGCGTGTGGGCGGAGTCGACGTGCCGATGCCGTACAGCAAGCACTTAGAGAAGGCCGCCATTCCCAATGCAGGGGGGGTGGTGGCGAGGGTGATGGAGATACTCTAGGGGGTTCAGGCCTCCCCCTCGATTGAGGATCGGCGGTCTCAGGCACGCCATACAGATCCGGTCCGACAGAATGAATGGAATGCAAAGGAGTCAGGATTCCCATGCCGACAGAGATTACCATGCCCAAGCTGAGCGACACCATGGAAGAGGGAACCATCCTCAAGTGGCGTATCAAGGAAGGGGACAAGGTTGCCAAAGGAAACATCATTGCCGAAGTCGAGACGGACAAGGCCACCATGGAGATGGAAGCCTTTGAGGTTGGGGTGGTGACTGCACTCAAGGTTGATGAGGGAGAAACGGTGCCGGTTGGAACGGTAATCGCCATTTTAGAAGCTGAGGGGGGGAAAGCCGGGAAAGCGGCTGAAGAAGAGCCGGCAGAAAAACCCGTTAAAGCGGCCGAGGAAGAA
>NZ_KI421415.1:95965-103742 GCF_000472285.1 Desulfuromonas sp. TF | reverse complement strand
GAGGAAGAAGAGGCTGAGGAAGAAGAGGCTGAGGAAGAAGAGGCTGAGGAAGAAGAGGCTGAGGAAGAAGAGACTGAGGAAGAAGAGACTGAGGAAGAAGAGACTGAGGAAGAAGAGACTGAGGAAGAAGGCGGGAAACAGGGACGCGCTTCCGCCGCCTCTCCCGCGGCACGCAAGCTGGCGCAGGAGAAGGGGGTGAATCTCGCCGATATCCGGGGAAGCGGTCCTGGCGGCCGAGTAGTTCTGGCCGACGTGGAAAGGACACAGCCGACCCCGGGAACGGATGCGGAGGCGGCTGGGGGCAAGCCCCAGAAAAGGTCGGTGAAAATCCGTCGTCTGGTTGCCCGCAAGATGGTGGATAGCTGGCAGAATATCCCCCACTTTTTCGTCACCGTCGCAGTGGATATGACCGATGTGATCCGCTTCCGAAGGGACATCGGGGTCAGCATCAACGATTTCATCGTTGCCGCAGCAGCCAGCTCGCTCAAAGAGCATCCGTGGGTCAACAGCCACTGGATCGACGGAGAAGCGGTGGAGAAGGAATCCATCGACATTTCTCTGGCCGTGGCCACCGATAGGGGGCTGTACAATCCGGTCATAAAGGATTGCGGAAACCTTCCGCTGAAGGAGCTCAGTCTCCGGGCCAAGGACCTTGCCGACAGAGCCCACAAAGGAAAGCTGCGAGAAGAGGATATGAGCGAGGGCACCTTCACCATTTCCAACATGGGGATGCTGGGAGTCGAGTCCTTCAGTGCCATCATCACTCCGCCGCAGGCAGCGGTTCTGGCCGTTGGGACAGTCAAGGGTGAAATAGTCATTAACGAGAAAGAGGAGCCGGGGATCGCTCCCGTGGTGAGGCTGACCCTTTCCGCCGATCATCGCATTCTCGACGGAGCCGATGCCGCCGAGTTCCTGGCGACCATGAAGACCTATCTCGAGGCGCCGGTCACCCTCATCACCTGCGATGACGTCAATAAAAAAAGGTAGAGACAACATGAAGCAATTCCTCCTCTCGCCCGAGGAACTGGCCTGGCGCTGCGACCCGGCCCAGTTCGAATTTGAAACTACTGAGCAACTTCCTTCCCTGGAGGGAGCAATCGGGCAGGACCGGGCGCTGACGGCCATCGAATTCGGCCTCGGCATCGAGGATTCCGAATTTAATATTTTCATCCTCGGCGAACCCGGGACCGGACGCTCCTCCACCATCATGAAGCTCCTCAAGGCACGGGCCGAGGGGGAGCCCGTCCCCGACGACTGGTGCTATGTGCACGACTTCAGCGACGGCACCCGGCCAACCCGTTTCAATCTGCCGCCGGAAAAGGGAAAAGAGCTGCACAGGGATATGGAGATGCTCGTGGACCGGTTGCGGGAAGAAATTCCCAAGGTTTTCGAGAGCAAGGATTACGAACTGCAGAAGGGGAGGATTGCTGAAGATTACCAGGAAAAAAGCAAGAAGCTGTTCCAGGATCTGGAAAAGAAAGCCAACATGGAAGGCTTCCTTCTCCAGCGGACGGTCAGCGGCCTGGTCCTGGTTCCAACCCGGGACAACCACCCTCTCTCCCAGCAGGAGTACGAGGATCTTTCCTCCCGGGAAAAATCATCTCTGGATCAGAAAGGCTCCGATCTGCAGGAACAGCTCAACGATATGCTCCGCAAGGCCCGGGAGCTGGAAAAGGAGGTCCGGGAATCGACTTCCAAAATGGAAGGGGATGTCCTGCTGTTTGCCATGGGGCATCTCTTTGAGGAACTGGAAGATAAATATAAGGGTCACGAGAGAGTCCAGGCCCATTTTGAAAGCTGCAAAAAGGACATTCTGGAGAGAATCGACGAGTTCCGTCCCTCCGAGGGGCCAAAGATAGCTCTGCCTGGAATGAAGATGGGGGAACAGGAGCCCTCGTTTGATCGATACCGCATCAACCTTTTCATTGATAACAGCGAGCTCAAGGGGGCGCCGGTCATCCAGGAGGCCAACCCGACCTACTTCAATCTTTTCGGCCGCATCGAACACGTCATCCAGATGGGCAATGCCACCACAAACTTTCTCATGATCAAGCCCGGCGCCCTCCACCGGGCCAACGGCGGGTACCTGGTTCTCGACTGTCGGGAAGTGCTCATGAATTACTTCTCCTACGAGGCTCTCAAGCGATGCATCCGCAACCGCGAGGTCCGGATAGAAGACATGGCCGAGCAGTTCCGACTTTTCGCCACCGTCTCCCTCAAGCCGCAACCGATTCCCCTGGACTGCAAGATCATTCTCATCGGGACGCCGCTTCTATATTATCTGCTATATCAACTCGATCAGGATTTCCGTAAATATTTCAAGGTGAAAGCCGATTTCGACCGGATGATGAAAAACACCTGGGAAAACGTGCAGCAGTATGCCTTGTTCGTCGCTACTCAGTGCAGGGAGGAGAACCTTGCGCCTTTCGAACCGAGCGGCGTGGCCTGCCTGCTGGAATACGCGGCACGTCTCATCGAGGACAAAAACCGGTTTTCGTCCCGTTTTATCGACATCGCCGACCTGATCCGGGAGTCCGCTTTTTATGCCTCCCGTCAGGGGAGCGAGCGGGTCAACCGTTCGCATGTGAATCAGGCCCTTGAGGCCAAAATCTATCGCTCCAACAAGATGGAGGAGCGGATTCAGGAAATGATCGAAGACGGCACCATCCTGGTCGATACCGAGGGAGCCGTCGTGGGGCAGGTGAATGGTCTTTCCGTCTACCTGCTCGGGGATTATTCCTTCGGCAAGCCATCCCGGGTCACGGTGCGCACCTATCTCGGCAAGGGAGGATTTCTCAACATCGAGCGAGAAGCCAAGCTCTCCGGCCCCGTCCACGACAAGGGAGTCATGATACTCGCCGGTTTTTTCGGCGATCGTTATGCCCAGGACAAGCCGATGGCCCTGGCCGCCTCGATCTGTTTCGAGCAGTCCTATTCGGGGGTGGAAGGGGACAGCGCATCTTCCACGGAACTTTATGGTCTCATGTCCTCCCTGTCCGGAGTCCCGATACGTCAGGGGATCGCCGTCACCGGATCAGTCAATCAGAGAGGGCAGATTCAGCCCATCGGCGGAGTAAACGAAAAAATCGAGGGCTTTTTTGCCGTCTGCAAGGCCAAGGGGCTCACCGGCGAGCAGGGAGTCGTCATCCCGGCGGCCAACATCAAGAATCTCATGCTCAAGGAAGAGGTCATCGAGGCCGTCAGGGAGGAGAAATTTCACGTCTGGGCGGTCACCACTGCAGACGAGGGGATCGAACTGCTCACCGGCATCCCGGCCGGTGAAAAACAGGAGGACGGCTCCTGGCCCGAAGGTACGGTGAATTACCGGGTGGACAGGCGTCTTCGGGAAATGGCCGAAGCCATCCGCAAGTTCGGCCCGGCCAGGGAAAATGAGAAATAGTCCTAACGGGGCGGTTCGCAAGGTGAATCGGCAAGGGCGGGATGGTGCATTCCTGCCTTTTTTTGTAATACGCCTCGATGTACCGGGCTCTTCCGTCTTGCCAAAAACAAAGGAAACAGTATAGTATTGGATTCGCGTGTTTAATGTCGACCTGCGGGAAGGTTTCTCCCTTCCTGACCCAGGGGCTCCCATATCCATGAAAGGAAAGTAGTGTTGAAGACGTCTCTGCTCATTCTGCTCATTCTGATCCTTTCCATCCCCGTTCAGGCCATGACCTCCGAGGGATGCGGCGCCGGCAGTTGTAATGATTGCCACAACCTGACGAAGAAGGAAGCGACCGATCTGCTCAAGAAGGGGGGGATCACCGAGGTGCTCAATGTCGAATTCTCCGAAATGCCCGGTGTCTGGGCGGTTGAGGTAGAAAAGGACCGCAAGCGCTTTCCCGTCTATATCGATTTTTCCAAATCCTTCGTCGTCACGGGAAACATCATCCGCCTGGAAGATGGAGAAAACGTCACTCAGCGGCGCACGGCACAACTCAACCGCGTTGATATCTCCAGAATACCTCTTGAAGACGCGCTCCTGCTCGGCAGTCCGGATGCCCGTACGAAGGTCACCGTTTTCACCGATCCCGAATGCCCCTTCTGCAAAAAACTCCATCTCGAGCTCAAGGAGGTGGTCAGCCGCCGGCCGGATATCGCCTTTCTGATCAAGCTTTTCCCGCTCAAGATGCATCCGAACGCTTACGGCATCTCCAAGAGCATCGTCTGCACGGGCTCGATGGAATTGCTCGAACTCAGCTTCGCCGGCAAACCGGTGCCGCCGCCGCTCTGTGAAACTTCCGCCGTTGATCGGACTATTGCCTTGGCCGAAGAGATGGGGATCCGCTCGACCCCAACCCTGGTTCTTCCGAGCGGAGTGGTGATGCCCGGCTACAAGAAGGCGGACGACCTTATCAAACTGCTGGATAGCGCCTCCGGCAACTGAATAATCTTGCCTTATCGAATACGATTTGCTAAAACTCTCTTTCCATAAAGATGTCAAGGAGGAAAAATTAAATGGGGTTGATGGAAGGAAAACGCGGCATCATCTTTGGTGTGGCGAACGATATGAGCATTGCCTGGGGCATCGCCAGGCAACTGAGGGCCGAAGGCGCGACCCTGGCTTTTACCTATCTCAACGAAGCATTGGAGAGGAGGGTGCGTCCCCTGGCTGAAAGCGTCGATGCGGAATTGATTCTTCCCTGCGACGTGAGCAATGATGAGGAAATCGAAGAGGTTTTCAAGACGGTCGGTGATAAGTGGGGCGAAATTGATTTTGTGGTCCATGCGATCGCTTTCGCCAACCGCGAAGACCTCAAGCACTCTTTCAGTCAGACCAGCCGCGAAGGTTTTCGTCTGGCCATGGACATCAGCGCCTATTCGCTGGTCGCGGTGACCCGCTATGCGGCGCCACTGATGAAAAAGGGCGGCAGCATCGTCACTATGACCTATCTTGGAGCGACGCGGGCGGTGCCCAATTACAACGTCATGGGTGTGGCCAAGGCGGCGCTCGAATCGTCGACCCGCTACCTGGCCGCCGAACTTGGCGAAAAGGGGATCCGGGTGAATGCCATCTCCGCCGGTCCCATCCGCACTCTGGCCGCATCCGGGATCGCCAACTTCAAGAAAAAGATCAGCCTCATGGATGACAACGCTCCCCTTCGGCGCACCGTTACTCAGGAGGAGGTCGGCAAGTCGGCCCTTTATCTCCTGTCCGATCTGGGCAGCGGCGTTACCGGCGAGGTTCACTTCGTCGATGCCGGCTTCAATTTTGTCGTCAGTGCCTGAACCGGGCATGTAACTTTTTCGAAAAGGGCCCTGCGGGGCCCTTTTTTCGTGGGGTTAAACAGACGTGATACATGGCAATCTCTCGGGGCTCAAATCGAGCCAGGTCAAGGCGCTGGAACGCATCTACCGTCGCCGGATACCGGCCGACCAGATCATTACCCCCGAACTGGCCCGTTTCCTGAGCGAACTCTCCGCCGATGTGCGGCGCCAGTTGGGGGTGATCATCGACCGGCAAGGGACCGTCGAATACGTCATCGTCGGCAATGACCGGGAGATCGTCATCCCCGATCTTTCCGATTACGGACTTGGGCGCAGCGGCCTGCGCGGCCTGCGCTGCATCCACACCCATCTCAGGGGTGAACCTCTTTCCCAGGACGATCTCACCGACCTGGCGCTCCTGCGACTCGATCTGATGGCGGCTGTGGCAGTGGGGGAGAGAGGATTGCCCGGGGCGGTTCATTACGCTCACATTCTTCCCCCTAATCCCGAAAAGAAGACCGCTGAAATTCTTTTCGCCCCTTCGATTCATGAGCTCGATCTCGATCTTGCGGCATTCCTGCGTTCGCTCGATGCCGAGCTCGAGCGAAAAATGGCCGAGACTGTCGATCTCTCCGACCGGCGCGAGAAAGCCATTCTTGTTTCCGTCACCCATGCGTCGCTGCAGGAGACAGAAGATTCCCTGGATGAACTGGCCGAGCTGGCCCGCACCGCCGATGTCCTGGTGCTGGATCGGTTGATTCAGCGCCCGCGTCGGATCAACCCTAAATTTCTCATGGGCGAGGGCAAAATCAAGGAAGTGATTATCCGCGCCCTGCAGCAGGGCGCCACCCTGCTGATCTTCGACCAGGACCTCTCTCCCGCCCAGGTGCGGGCGATTTCGGCCATTACCGAGATGAAGGTCATCGATCGCACGCAGCTTATCCTCGACATCTTTGCCCGCCGCGCTCACACTCTGGACGGGAAAGTGCAGGTGGAGCTGGCCCAACTCAAATACATTCTGCCCCGTCTGTCGGGAAAAGGGACAGCTCTTTCCCGGCTTATGGGCGGCATCGGCGGGCGAGGTCCCGGCGAAACCAAGCTGGAGATCGATCGCCGCCGAATCCGAGACCGGATTACCCATCTGGAGGGACAGCTCAAGTCGATGGCCAAGGGACGCCTGCAGCGCCGGCAGCGGCGAATCCGCGCCGGAGTTCCGATCGTTTCCATCGTCGGCTATACCAATGCCGGCAAGTCGACTCTTCTCAATGCCCTCACCCAGAGCGAAGTTTTCACCGAGGACCTTCTCTTCGCCACCCTCGATACCTCAACCCGCCGCCTGCGTTTTCCCCGTGACCACGAGGTGATCATCACCGATACCGTCGGCTTTATCCGCGAACTCCCAAAGAGCCTTCTCGGGGCCTTCAGCGCCACGCTGGAAGAGCTGGAAGATGCTGACCTGATCCTGCACGTCGTGGATCTCTCCAATCCCCGTTTCGAAGAGCAGATAAGCGCCGTAGAAAGAATTCTGACGGATCTCGAGCTCGATCGAATCCCCCGGCTGATGATCTTCAACAAGACCGACCTTGTGGATGCCGGGGAAATCGCTCCTCTTTGTCGACGCTTTGAGGCCATCCCTATCAGTGCCAGGCAGCGTCGCACCTTTGAGCCTCTGCTGCTGGAACTGGAGCGCCGCTTCTGGCCGGGTGAAGACTGAAGCTCCGAGGCCTGAAGTCCTTGACAAACAAAGATATTCTATATAGCCTGTGACCTTCAATTCAGGAGGTATGTCATGAGGTTGTATTGGGTGCTTGCCCTGCTGTTGCTGTCAGGCGGGTGTTTGTCCGTTCCGTCGGAAAAGGTATCATCAAGAGACTTCCCCGCGGAGAAGAGCTCTGCAGCGGAAGAACCTGCCGGGCGGGAACCGGTCGCGCCGGCGCCGCCGCACCTTCCGGCGGCGGAATTGGCCATCGATGATGCCGAAATTGCGGAAACGCTTTCAGACGAGCCCGTCGATCCCGAAACTCTTGAAGACAATCTGCTCCTGTCCGGCGAGGATATCGCCCCTCCCGAGGATGAAGGGGTGACGGTACAGCCGACGGAGATCACCTTCGATTTTCCTGTGGTGGAGAATGCCAAGGTCCGCTATTTTCTGGACTACTACACCGGGCCCGGCAAAAAAACATTTGCCCTCTGGCTTCAGCGCTCAGGCCGGTATCTCCCGATGATGCGGCGCATCTTTGCAGAGGAAGGTCTTCCCCAGGATCTCGCCTATCTGGCTCTGGTTGAATCCGGATTCAACCCGCGCGCCTATAGCTGGGCGCACGCGGTCGGTCCCTGGCAGTTCATCGAAAGCACCGGCAAGATGTTCGGACTCGGAAACGACTGGTGGCGGGACGAGCGACGGGATTTCGAGAAATCCACACGGGCAGCGGCTCACTTCCTCAAAGATCTCCATAGCCGCTTCGACGGGGACTGGTATCTGGCGGTGGCCTCTTACAACGCCGGTCCGGGCAAGATCAGCCGGGCCATCGGCATGTACCAGAGCCGGGATTTCTGGGAGCTGAGCCGG
>NZ_KI421415.1:48426-95955 GCF_000472285.1 Desulfuromonas sp. TF | reverse complement strand
AATACCTGCAGAAAGGATTCGTGCGTCACTGGATGGCCATGGGGATGCTCGCCATCTGTTACATGAAGCGCAACAAGGTAAATATCTGCAGCCCGAGACAAAAAACTATGTGCCCAAGCTTCTGGCAACGCTGTTGATCGCAAAGGAACCGGAAAAATACGGATTCATCGGCCTGGAGTATCACCAACCTATTGAATACGACGTGGTCGAGGTCTCCACCACGACCGACCTGGAGGTTGTGGCCGAACTCTGCGGCGTCTCTTATGACGAGGTCAAGAATCTCAATCCTGAACTGAAGCGCTGGTGCACCCCCCCCGGGCTCAAAAACTATCAGGTGCGCATCCCTGTCGGCACTTCAGAAGGGTTCGCTGAAAAATATTCCCGGATACCGGAGCGGGACAGAGCCAATTATCAGCGGCATAAGGTGAAGCAGGGGGACACTCTCCTCGCTCTGGCCCAACGCCACGATATCCGGGTGGCTGACATCGTCGCACTGAACGGAATCAGCAATCCGCGCGCTCTGAGAATCGGCAGCGATCTCATCCTCCCGCTGAAAAAAGGATACAATCGTCCCCCTGATGGCCTCAAGGATGACTATGTCCGCACCCGCAGACAGACCTATACGGTGCGCAGGGGAGACAGCCTGTGGAGCATTTCCCGCCGCTTCGGCGTAACGGAGAAGGAACTACGGGTCTGGAACCGTCTGGGCTGGAACAATGTCATCCGCCCCGGACAGAAGCTGATGGTTTCATCCACCGGCTCGGCCAAACCTTCGCAGAATTCGGCCAAGACATCGAACGTGCGCAAGATCGTTTACCTGGTCCGTTCCGGAGACACGCTGTGGGATATCGGCCGGCAATTCAATGTGGCGACCCGGCAGATCATGGACTGGAATAAGCTGTCCAAGGATCATATTCTCCGGCCAGGAGACAAATTGACTCTCCTGGTGGGTGACGGCCACAAAGGCTGAGGTGGAGCATCCTCTTTGCTGGCTGCCTCCGCCCGAGAGGCTGCTCAGAAGCCGCCGGATATTGCTTTGACATTTATCGGGTGGATTGCTAAACTCCCTCCGCTGAATATTCTCCGAAAGGACCATCCTTCGCATGCTCAATCTCCTCATTTCCCTGCTTGTCTCATCGATTGTTGCCGTTGCTTTGAGCACTCTTGCCGGTCTCGATTACTGGATTGCCATCCTGGCTTCTCTGGCCGTTTTCACCGCCGTCTACGTTCTTCTGATCCGTTATGTCATGAAGAAGATTACCGCACTCATGGAGACGGCGCAGCGAGACATCCAGGCCGGGCGGACGGAAAAAGCGATCAAGACCCTGCAGAGCGGATACAAGTATTCCAACTGGCAATTTTACATTAAGGGCCAGATCAATTCACAGATCGGCATGATTCTCTACCTGAAGCGTGATTTTACCGAGGCTTTCGAATACCTGCAGAAAGGATTCGTGCGTCACTGGATGGCCATGGGGATGCTCGCCATCTGTTACATGAAGCGCAACAAGGCCGGCAAGATGATCGAGACCTTCGACAAGGCAGTGACCGTCAGCAAAAAAGAGCCGCTCCTCTGGAACCTGTACGCGTACTGCCTTGAGAAGGTGGGCGAGAAGGAGAAGGCCGTTTCCGTATTGGAAAAGGGACTTAAGAAAATCTCTGACGAGCGGCTGCAGGCCAATCTCGAAGCCCTGAAAGAGGGAAGGAAAATGAAGATGAAAGCCTACGGCGACCTGTGGTACCATTTCCATCTGGAGAGCCAGGGGGCCATGATCAAGCAGCAGACAAAAGCCATCCAGGGGCGGCGCAAGATAGTGAGGCGCTAGACGTGTCCGCCAGGAAGAACAGGGATAATTCGGTCGACGGCACCAAGTCGTTTCAGGCAAACCCCTTCAAGAAACTGAAGGGGTTTGCTGCTTCTGCGCCGCCGGAAAAGGACCTGGAGAAAAAAGGTAAGACTGCGGCTCCTCCGCCGGCAGGAGAGGACGATGCAATCCTTTTTGCCGAAGAGATGAGCCGGCTCGGCGTGAAACGGGGCAAGGAAGAGAAGAGCGCACCGCCTGAGAAGGTGTCCGGTGAAGAAGATGTCGCTGCATCAGTGCCTGCCGCCACCGATCGGGAGCTGTTTCTGGATGCTCTCAAAGGAATGGATACTGTTTTCGAAGATGCCTTCCCGCCGGATGAGGAAGTTCTGCAGCAGGCTTTGCCCCGGCGTATGAAGCTGCTGCGGCAGGGGCGTCTGGCGCCGGAGGCTGAAATAGACCTCCACGGCCTGACGCGGGAGCAAGCGCGGACGAAGGTGGGATATTTTCTTGAAGATTCTGTCTACCAGGGGAAAAAGACGGTTTTGATCGTCACCGGCAGGGGCAAGGGCTCGGGAGGTGAGCCGGTGCTGCGCGCCGAAGTTGAGCAATATCTTGCCACCGGGGCTGGAGAATGGGTCAGCGAATGGGGGAGGGCTCCCCGTCGGTACGGCGGCGAAGGGGCGCTGGTGGTGTTTCTGACAGGGAAGTCGAAGAGGATATGAAAAGGCCGGGATCGTGAGATCCCGGCCTTTGTCGATCAGGCTATTCCGTGGTCTCCTTGGTTTCCTCCTTTTGGGCGGCAGGAGCCTTTTTGCGCGGAGCACGTTTCTTCGGCTTCTGCTCCGCTGCGGTCTTTTCCTCCGGAGTGTCCAAGGAGCGTTCGGATTTCGCGCCAAGATCTTCCTTCCCGATCTTTTCAGAGGATCCGGCAGCCGTGAGTTCGGTTCCCTCAGGTGCGGGGGCGGCAACTTTGGCGGGTTCTTTCTTTTTGACCGTGCGCTTTGGCTTTGCTTTGGCAGGCCGGGCTTCTTCGACGGGTTCTCCCTCTTCCGCCATCCTTGCAGAGGCAGATTCCTCAATGGATTTTTCCGGCTGAGTTTTCTTCCGGGACCGGCCGCGTGTGCTGGGCGATGACACCGGATTCCCTTTCTTGGTCGGCGCAGGTCCTTCGCCGGCTTGTTTTTCGGCTTCTGGTGAGGCCTTCACGGCTTGCGCCGCGGCCGTTTTCACCGGTTCCTCGACCATGGAGGGCTTTTCCCGGGGCCGATGCTGCCTCGGTTTGCTCTCCTGAGTGGTTTGAGGAGTCGAGTGAGATGCAGTTTCTTCGGAGAACGCTCCCTCGCGCGCACTCCCACTTTCGGCCGGGGTTCCCGAGGAACCGGTTTCAGCCTGAGCTGCCGGAGCTTCCGCACCGGCAGATGCTTCTGCAACAGCAGGTTTCTTTTTTCGGCTGCGGCGGCGCTTTGGTTTGGTCCTCCCCTCGCTGGACGGCGCCGAGGCGATCGTTTCCTCGACCGCTTCGGGAGCCGTCGAAATGGCTTCCTCGACCGCTTCGGCAGATGATCGGGCCTCTGCTGCCGCCTCTTCCTCCGGGGTTCCTGTTTCCTGTTCGCCTTTTTTCCGCCGGCGACGCCGGCGACGCCTCTTTTTCCCCTCCCCCTCGACAGCGCCTTCAGCTGCGCCTTCGGCTTCAGGAATTTCCTGAAGTTCGAAGGGTTCGGCGGCTTCTTCGGTTGCCGCAACCTCCTGCGGAGAAATCTTGACGACTGATTCGGGTTCCGACTCGATTTCCGGTATGGCAACCGCGGAGGCGGCGCTGACGTACTCGGGCTCCAGTCTTTCCTTTTCCCTCTTGTGGAACGTCAGCTCAGCCTGGCCTGCGACGAAGTTCGGATGGCCTTTGATGAAAATGGAAAGGTTGCGCTGCCGCTCCATTTCGTGAAGCTCTTCCCGCTTGGAATTGAGCAGGTAGATGGCCACGTCAAGGGGGACTTCCCCTTCGACCAGGCCGATGCTCCCTTTGGCCACTCCGGACTGGACCTTTCGCAGAAAGGCCACCGCCTGTGCCTCGGGGCTCTTGATCTTGCCGCTGCCGAAACAGTGCGGGCAGGTCAGATATGCGCCTTCCGCCAGGGTTGCCTTGATTCGCTGTCGGCTCATCTCCATCAGGCCGAACTGGCTGATGCGTCCCACCGTGACCCGGGCCTTGTCGTTTTTAAGGGCGTTCTTGAGTGATTTCTCGATTTCCCGGATGTGCTTGCGGTCGCGCATGTCGATGAAGTCGATGACGATCAATCCGCCCAGGTCCCGCAGGCGCAATTGACGGCCGACCTCGGCGGCAGCTTCCAGGTTGGTTTTGTAGGCGGTCGCTTCCACGCCTTGCTCGGATGCCATTTTACCCGAGTTGACGTCCACGGCGACAAGGGCCTCCGTCTGGTCGATGACAATGGAGCCGCCGGATGGAAGAGGGACCTTGTTCTTACTGATGGTTTCTATCTGCTCCTCGATCTGGTATCGGGAGAAGATGGGGCGTCGTTCCTGGTGAAGCTTGACAAGCCGGGCGTACTCGGGCATGACCTGTTGAAAGAAGTCCTTGGCTTCCTGGAAAACCTTGGGGTCATCAACCAGGACCTCATCCATGTCGGAGCTGAAATAGTCCCGGATGGAGCGGATGACCAGGTTCGATTCCTTGTAGATCAGCGCCGGCGCCCTCGACTCCTCTCCCATTTTCTGAATGTTCTGGTAGAGGCGAACCAGGTAGTCGAAATCCCTTTTCAGCTCCTCCGTTGTCTGGCCGATGCCGGCGGTGCGCACGATGTAGCCCAGATTAGGGGGCAGGTCGAGAGATGCCATGGCCTCTTTGAGTTTTCTGCGCTGTGCTTCCTCCTCGATCTTACGGGAAACCCCCTTGGTGTCGCTTTCGGGCATCAGCACCATGTAGCGCCCCGGGAGGGAAAGAAAGGTGGTGAGGGCCGCCCCTTTGGTGCCGCGCTCCTCCTTGACAACCTGGAGCAGCAGTTCCTGCCCCCGCCGCAAGACGTCGGAGATGCGCAGGCGTCCCTTGCTTTCGTTGTTTTTTTCGGCGGCCTTGAAGTAAGAAGGGTGGATCTCGCCCATCTGGAGAAAGCCCATCCGCTCGCCGCCGTAATCGATAAAGGCGGCCTGCAGACCTGGCTCGACCCGGACGACTGTTCCCTTGTAGATATTCCCCCGTGTCTGTTCTTTTCCGGCGATTTCGATGTCGAGTTCGCTTAGAATCCCGTCCTCGACGATTGCCACCCGGTTCTCCTCGAGGTGGGTGGCGTTGATCAGCATCTTTTTGCTCATGCAATGTCCTTCCGGCCGCCCCGCGGGACGGCCCTAAATGGTCTTACGGCAAGGCACGACGCCCTGCCGGTGCGGGTCCGGTGCCCGGTTTGCCTTCCGCCGTCTCTGCGTGCTCTTTTCAGGGAAGCATTTCAAAGGATGCGGCGGCGCCGACCCCGGGCGGGATCCGCTGTGATGTTCTATATCCAGAGCCATAAGGGCCCGGTGCAGATAAAGGAAAGGGGCTGTTGCTGAAGCCCTCAAAACGCTCTAATTATAGCAGTAAATAGGAGTTTTGAATAGCGCAATCTATTGTCGAAGCACTCTGCCGATTTCGTGGTTTTAAGACGACGGGGGGTTGTGGTATAAATGGCGCATGTTGCAGCTGAGAAAAGTCATCAAGGATTTCGGAGGTCGGCGTCTTTTTGCCGGCATCGACTGGCATATCCGCCCCAGCGACCGCATAGGCCTTTGCGGCGAAAACGGCGCCGGCAAGACCACCCTCCTGAAGATGCTGGCGGGAAGAGAAACACCGGACGACGGTCAGGTGCAGGCGGCCAAGGGGACGACCTTCGGATATCTCCCTCAGGACGGCCTTGAGCACCGCGGCCGCTCCCTCTTCGTCGAGGTCCGCTCCGCCCTGGGCGAGCTTCTCCGGATGGAAGAGGAGCTTCGCCAACTGGAGCAGGAGATCGCCGAGCACCACGACGTTGAGGCCATGGACCGCTATGCCACGGTCCAGGAGGCTTTTCGCCAGAGGGGCGGCTACACCACGGAGGCGGAGATTTCCAAGGTGCTGCGCGGCCTGGGATTTGCCGAGGAGGACTGGGAGAAGCCCTGCGAACAATTCTCCGGCGGCTGGCAGATGCGTATCGCCCTGGCGCGTCTTCTTCTGCAGCGCCCCAACCTGCTGCTGCTCGATGAGCCGACCAACCACCTCGACCTGCCCGCCCGCGACTGGCTCGAAGGGTATCTCTCCAACTATCCCTTTGCCGTTGTCCTCGTCTCCCATGACCGTTTCTTTCTCGACCAAGTGGTGGGGCGCATCGTCGAGGTCTGGAACGGCGCCCTCACCGAGTATCCCGGCAACTACAGCCGCTATCTCGAAGAGCGCGAGCGTCGCGTCGCCGCCCTGATGGACGCCAAGGAGCGCCAGAACGAGGAAATCGCCAAGACAGAGGCTTTCATCAGCCGCTTCCGTTATCAGGCCAACAAGGCATCGCTGGTTCAGAGCCGCATCAAGCAACTGGAGAAGGTCGAACGCATCCAGGTGCCGCCGCAACGGAAAAAAATCGCCTTCCGCTTTCCCGACCCTCCCAAGGGAGCTCGTCTTGCCGTGGAACTCAAGGGGGTGGAACAGGGATACGGCGATCTGAGCGTTCTTCAGGGGATCGATCTCTCTGTCGAGCGGGGAGAGCGCATTGCTCTCGTGGGTGCCAACGGCGCCGGCAAATCGACCTTGATGCGTCTGCTCGCCGGAGCGGAAGCTCCCCGCCGCGGAGGGCGCGAGGAAGGGCACAATCTGCAACTCGCCTATTTCGCCCAGGACCAGGCGAAGGTTCTCGATTCCGACAAGACGGTCCTCGAGCAGATCACCGTTGCCGCCCCTTTTGCCATGGTGCCGAAGGTGCGCGACATCCTCGGCGCCTTTCTCTTCAGCGGCGACGAGGTGCAGAAAAAAGTGGCGGTTCTATCCGGCGGAGAGCGCAACCGCCTGGCTCTGGCCATTCTTCTGCTACGGCCGGCCAACCTGCTGCTGCTCGATGAGCCTACAAACCATCTCGACCTCCAGTCCAAGGAGGTGTTGCTCGACTCCCTCCGAAGCTACAAGGGAACTCTGGTCTTCGTCTCCCACGATCGCTATTTCGTCGACGCCCTGGCCACCCGGATCATCGAGGTCGGCGGCGGCCGGGCCGACTCCCATCTCGGCAATTATGAGGATTTCTTACGGGCCAAGGCCGCTGCCGGGGACGACAGTCACAGCAGCTGCCGGGTAGAGCTGAAGATCGCAGCCGGAGAGGTCCCGGCTCCACTCGACAAGGAAGATCGCCGCCAGGCGCATCTCGAGCGCAAGGAGGAGCAGCGCGCCGAACGCAAGCGACAGAAGGAACTGGCCGATGTCGAGGAGGCCATAACGGTCAAGGAAGCGGAGTTGACCGAGGTGGAGCGCAAAATGGCCGATCCGCAGCTCTACCAGGACCGGGACCGCTGGCGGGAGGTGTCGCTGCGCCATGGGGATCTTCAAGAGGAAATCACCCGTCTTTACAGTCGCTGGGAAGAACTGCAACTGGCCGAGACCGGTTGATTGGATGGTGGGACAATTGACGGATGCGATGTAGGGGCAATTCATGAATTGCCCCTACGGGCGGGCGGGCACGAAATTCGCCCCTACGGGGAACGCATGGAACCTGTTTCACCCTTCGTGATCACCGTAGCCAGCGAAAAGGGAGGGGTCGGAAAGACCACAATCGCCACCAATCTGGCTGTCTATCTCAAGGCCCTGCGCGAGGACCTTCCGGTCACCATCGCCTCCTTCGACAATCACTTCAGCGTCGACAGCATGTTCGCCATCGGCCGTCGGCGCGGCGCGTCGGTCGCCGGTCTCTTTGCCGGCGTTCCCGCCGCGGAGCTGGCTTCCATGGGGGAATACGGCGTGCAGTTCCTCGCTTCCGACCGCTCCCTGTCGCCCCCCGACGACGACCCTCATCATCTGAGGCGGGCTCTGGACCGTTCGGCTCTTTCCGGCATCCTCATTCTGGATACCCGCCCCATCCTCGACTACTTCACCCGCAATGCCCTTGTTGCCGCCGATCTGGTTCTCGCCCCGGTCAAGGACCGGCCTTCGCTGGTCAATGCCGCCTCCCTTCAGAGCGCCATTCTGGAGGGGGCAGGCGACCCAGCCCGGATGTGGCTCATCCCCAGCCTTATCGACGCCCGTCTGCGCCTTCGGGACAATCTCGGCCTGCGGGAATTCCTGGTCTTCTCCGCCCGGGAGAGGGGCTACCAGGTGGTGGAAACCTGTATCGCCAAAAGTCCCAAGGTGGAAGGGCTGGCGACGAACCTGACCAGCCGGGTCTACCCGGTTCTCACCCATGCCCGCTCCACGGCGGTGCACCGCCAGTTCCGGGAACTGGCCGATTTCGTCCTGCAGCGCTTCGATGCCGCCGGAACAATGAGGGTTCGACCGACTTCTTCCGGCGGATGGACCTCCGACAGTTCTCTCGGAAAGCCGCGGCGGCTGGCCGCTGAGTGTCCGGCCTGCGGCAAGGGAACGCTCCGGGAGGGGGGACACTTCTTCTTCGATCAGCGCAGCCGCCGCCGGGGGGTTCTGCACCCCCGATGCCTGAGAGCCCTCCTCCGGGAGACGGAGCTGAAGACCCTGATGGCGCAGGAAGGAATCCTCGCTTTCACCCTCCGGGGCTCGGGCCTGCTGGGACCGGAGGCGGACGGGATTCTTTCGCTCTACGACGGCGCGGGGGAGGAGATCGCCTCCGAGCGGATGGGGGCGATGGAAGGTCTTTACGAAGATTTCTGGAGCGGCGCCGCCGGACGCCCCTTCGCTGAGCTCTACCGGGAAACTCTCCTGGTTTCCCTGGAAGCTGGGTTGGTGGAACACTTTCTGGCGGGGGAGGGGCGGGCCCGCTTCGCCGAGCTGCGCCAGCGGGTTCTACGGGAGATGTCGGCAAGGTAAAAAAGCTGAAAAACCTGCACGCGGATAAAATCTGATCCGATTCGGATAAAATCGGATAAAGGCATTCTTGTCTTAAATCCGCCTTTATCCGATTTGATCCGCGTTCAATTAGATTTTCATTTTTTGTATTAATTTTATCGAAATGGAGGTCCCATGAAGATCGAATCGTTTCGCGACCTGCAGCGCCTGGCCCACGGGTTTCAGATGGCGAAGGTTTTCTTCACCGCCAATGACCTGGATCTCTTCTCCAGGCTGGAGAAGGGGAGAGAGGCGGCCGAACTGGCCTATGAGCTCCAGGTTGACGGGCGGGCGCTGAGTCTCCTGCTGAACGCCCTGGTGGCGCTGGACCTCCTGCGCAAGGAGGGAGAGTTGTACCTGAATGGCCCCGTCGCCGAAGAGTTTCTTGCCGGCGGGGCAGGATACCGCGGCAGCATCTTCAAGCATATCCATCACTGCTGGGAGGCCTGGAACGGGCTCCCCGAGGTGCTGCGCACCGGCCGACCCGCCGAGTCACGGGAGGCCGCCATCCTCGGGGAGAGGGAGGAGTGGACCCGCGACTTCATTCGCGGCATGGACGACGTCACCCGGGACCTGGCGCCCCAGGTGGTGCGGCAGTTGGACCTGGGAGAGGCCCGCGTCCTGCTCGACGTAGGAGGAGGCCCCGGCACCTATGCCGCGGCGTTTCTCGAGGCCCATGAGAACCTGCGGGAGGTGCGCCTCTTCGACCTGCCGGGAGCCCTGGAAGTCGGACGGGAAAAACTCGCGTCCAGGGGGATGCTCGACCGGGTCCGTCTGCTCCCCGGGGATTTCCACCGCAACGAACTGGGGAGCGGGATTGACGCCATCTGGATCTCCCAGGTCTTCCATTCCCAGGACGAGGAAGGGTGCCGGATGCTGATCGAGAAGGCCTGGCGGGCTCTGAATCCCGGCGGACAGCTGATGGTCCATGAGTTTCTCCTCGACGAAGAGAAGACCTCACCGATGAATGCCGCTCTCTTTGCCGTGCACATGCTGGTCATGACCGAAGGGGGACGGTCCTACAGCGGCCCGGAGATCGCCGGGTGGATGGCCGAGCAGGGGTTCGAGGAGCCGCACGTGCTCAAGGTGAGTGACGATACGGGGGTGGTCCTGGCTCGCCGGCCTCGCTGAGATTGGACCGCCGGGCCGGATCATTTCTTGACAAGGAGAAGCAAATACATTAATAACCTCAGATTATTTCCTTGAATCCATTGCGACTGTCCGAGGTTCGTCCATGATCCTGCTCCCCCGGGGAAATCCCGTAAAAGAGAATATCGATCCCAGCCGGATTAATCTACCCGATGCCTTTTCAAAACTGAGTGGAAGCGGCTTCTCCGGGTATCTGCGATTCGAAGGCCGGGGCGGGGAGGCCATCGTCATCTATGCCCGGGGAAAGATGATCAGCGCGCTTTTCGAGGGATCCGGGGATCGACTGACCGCCCGCGGCGCCCTCGCCCGCATCTTTACCCATTCTCTTGCAGGAGGCGTCAGGCTCGATATCTACCGGTTGTCATCCGAGCTGGCCCTGAGCATTCATGCGCTGCTGCACGGCAAGGTGCTTTTCCAGGGGCAGGAGCTCAAGCTTATCGATATCAAATCCCTGCTCCGCCGGCTCAAGACGGATCGGTTGAACGGGTGCCTGCGCATCTATACCGACGATCATATTGCCCTTATCTTTTATCGGGACGGTGAGCCCTTGGGCTTTTTTCACGACGGTTCGACGGAGATCGAAACCGCCGCTGACACCTCCATGTCCGTGGCCCGTCTTCCCGGGGCCAAAATCGATATCCTGGCGATGAAGAGTTCCGAGGAAGAAACCCTTGAGGACCTCGCCGATTTGAACGATCTGCCCGTTCTTTGGGGGCAGTCGAAGGAGCTTGTGATCCGGCAGCGCCGGATGGCAGAGTCGGAAGCCAACGACTCTCGGGAGCAGCGGGCGAAGGAAAAAGGGCAGAAGGTTCTCTCCTTTTTGCGGGGAACCGCCGAGCGGCATATCGGAAGAATCGGCGTGTCGCTGGTGGAAAAGGAATTCGACAGGGCCGCGGGGCAGGGGGCGGTCGCCGGCGAGGACCTGGCCGCCTTCTACGAACAACTGACGCGGGGGGCCAAGCTGGTGGCCGGCCCTTCCAAGGTTGCTGCCATGATCGAGGATATGAAAAGGGGCATCAAAGCCCTGCTATTGTCATGATATTAGGACTTCAGGAGATTTTCGGATGGATTGGAATGTATTGCAGGTTCTCTTCTGGGTGATCGCCGGCCTCGTTTCCTTCTACTTCAGCCTCGGCAACGCCCGGGTCTGGACCAGCATCGCCGTCGGTTTCTTTCTCATCCTGGTCGGCGAGATCATTCCCCGCGCTCTTCCTTTTCTGCCCGGCGTCGATATTCCCCAGGTCCAGGCCATGGGCTATATTGTCGGCACGATCGCCATCATGGTCATGACCCACGGGTTCATGGAATATTACGTTTTTTCCCGCACCTTGGAGCTGGAGGGGAAAAAGCTTAACGTTTACCTCGGAACCCTCGCGGTGCTGGCCGGATCGGTGGTCTTCATCCTGATCAACCCCGAGCCGGGCAAGGGTACCCTGCGGACCATCGCGGTGATACAGAACGCCAACTGGGTCTTCCTCTCCCTGATCAATATCGACATGATCCGCAAGATCCACGGCAACGTCAAAGGCAGTCCCATCAGCAGGGGATTTGTGGCATTTATCGGAGTCTTCGTCTTCATCTTTCTATGGAAGGGGTCGGAACTCTACATCCAAGTATACGATCTCGCCGAGCTGTCCGGTCAGTATCCTTTCCGCTATCAACTTTCGGTGGTCGTCGGCAACATCGGCAATCTGCTGGCCGGCATCTCCGTCGGTGGGACATTCCTCTACCTGGCGCGGCTGCTGCGGTAGGGTCCCCACCTCGCTTGGCGAGGAAGAGGAGTAAGAATCAGATAAAGAAAAATCCACGGTAGTTCCAATCCCGTCCCGCAACGAATTTGCATGGCACGACAGAATGGTGGACAGACCCAATTGGCTGCCTTTCGAAAGATCGATTTCTTGAAGGTACGGTATGGGTGCCTGCCGTTTGTTTCCACACCAAGCTCCTGGTTTTGAGGAAGATCCAGAGAGGGTGCGCATCCTGTTCAGCTCAGAGATGAGGGTTGCGTCTGGACGGCGAAATAATTCCGCTGGAACCAGAAGGCGACGTGCACCAAACCGATCATCACCGGCACCTCGACCAGCGGTCCGATGACCGCGGCGAAGGCCGCGCCGGAGTTGATACCGAAAACGGCGATTGCCACGGCGATGGCCAGCTCGAAGTTGTTGCTTGCCGCGGTGAAGGCGAGGGTAGTGGTCCTGCTGTAGTCGGCGCCGACTTTTTTCCCCATGTAGAACGACACCAGGAACATCACCACGAAGTAGACGAACAGCGGAATCGCGATGCGCACCACGTCCATAGGGATCTGGACGATCAGCTCCCCCTTGAGGCTGAACATGACGACGATGGTGCAGAGCAGGGCGATGAGGGTGATCGGGCTGATCTTCGGCACCACCACGGCGTGGTAGCGCTCGCGCCCCAGCATCTTGACGCCGACCAGCCGGGTCAGCGCCCCGGCGAGGAAGGGGATGCCGAGATAGATGAAGACGCTCTCGGCGATCTCGCCGATGGTGATGTCGACCACCGCTCCTTCAAGTCCGAAGAGCGGAGGCAGGACACTGATAAAGAACCAGGCGTAGACGCTGAAGAAGAGGACCTGGAAGACGCTGTTGAAGGCGACCAGTCCGGCGGCGTACTCGCTGTTCCCCTCGGCCAGCTCGTTCCAGACGATGACCATGGCTATGCAGCGCGCCAGTCCGATCATGATCAGGCCCACCATGTACTCGGGATACCCCTGGAGAAAGACGATGGCGAGGATGAACATGAGGATCGGGCCGATCACCCAGTTCTGCACCAGGGAGAGACCGAGGATCTTCTTGTTGCGAAAGACATCCGGCATCTCCTCGTACCGCACTTTGGCGAAGGGCGGGTACATCATCAGGATCAGGCCGAGGGCGATGGGGATGTTGGTCGTGCCGACGGTGAAGAGATTGACGAAATTCTTGACCCCCGGGATGAGCCAGCCGGCTCCGATCCCCACCGCCATGGCGACGAAGATCCAGAGAGTGAGATAGCGGTCGAGAAAGGAGAGTTTTTTTGAAACACCTGAAGACATGGTTAATCCTCCATTGATTCAGATTGTGATGCACGGGCGCGGAAACCGTCCCCCTACGCCAATTCGTTCTCGAAAAATTCCCGCATCTGCCGACGAATCTCATCCCGCACTCGACGGAAGGCGTTCATGACCTCTTCTTCCGTCCCCTGCGCGCTGGCCGGATCTTCAAAACCCATATGCAGGCGCTTCACTCCACCGAAGAAGAGGGGGCATTTCTCGTTGGCATCTCCGCAGAGAGTTATGACATAATCGAAAGGCTGCCCCTCGTACGTGCTGAGGTGCTCCGAGCTGTTGCCGCTGATGTCGATGCTGACCTCGGCCATCACCCGCACCGCTTTCGGGTTGAGCCCATGCGGCTCGGTGCCGGCCGAGTAGGCTTCGAGCCGGCCGACGAAATCGTGATTGGCGATGCCGTCGGCCATCTGGCTGCGGCAGGAGTTGCCGGTGCAGAGGAACAGGACTTTCTTCTTCACTTTGTCGCTCTCTTTTCGTTATTAGTATCCGCATGAGCGGATTGATTCGGCAAAACAATCAAATTATCGCGCCCCCCCTAAAAAATTTTCTCGGACCGGTCTTTCTCGTTTTCTTCTGCTTTGAATATATCCGCATAAGCGGATAGGAGCAACCGGAAAAAAACGCGGTGTCGGAGAAATCCGATGGGAATGGAACCATCTACAAAAAAACTTTGACGAACAGGACGATATGGCCCCGGAAATCGAGGGGGAAAAGGTCCTGATGACAAGTAGTGAGGATGTGGTTCTGACCCGTGCCAGGCTGCGGCCGGCCGCCCCGCCCTAGAAATACTCCTGCAGCCCCGCGGCAATGAACTCGCAGCAATGAATATCAGCCCATGGCCCGGACTCTTCGGCTTCCCGGGTTTCCCCTTCCCCTTGCAGGTATCGTTCGGCAAAGAGCCCGATCTCTTCCCCTGTCATTTCCTTCTCCACCATGGTTCGCCAGCGCTCGACCACAACCTTCCTGCCGGTTGACAGCTTCACCTCGGTAAAGGCGTTGCGGTAGCTGACCGACTCGCGCATCATTGCCTCACCGTAGCCGACCAGCAGTCGGAAGGGTGAGAAGTCGATCAGCGGCCAGAGGGCGGCTCTGAAGAAGAGCCTGTCGCGGGCGCTGCTGAGGGCCCACGATTCCCCTGCCGCTCCTGCTGATCGGAAGATGTCGGCCTGCCGGACCAGGTCGGCGGAATCGCCGGCAAGGGCGAGAGCGCGGATAGAGCCGGCGGTGGTCAGGTCCTCGTACCCCTTCATCATGACTCCGCCTCCGCGGCGCCGCGCGGCGCTCCGCTGGAAGCGGTTTTTGTAGACGAAGGAACAATAATTGACCGGCAGATCAATGCCGCGGTCGAGGCCGTGCCGGAGGAGTTCGAGAGCGGTCAGCTCCGATTCCAGGACGGTGACTTTCTCGCCGTGCAGGAAGGTGTAGGGTCGTCCGGTGAGGCGGGGGAGATTGTAGGGGGTGAGGCGCATCTGGTGCAGGTTGAGGTGGTCGATTCCGGAGTCGGCCATCTCCGCAATCAGACCTTTGAGCCGCTCCGCCTCCTCCGGGACGGCGGGGATCTCAATAGTGACTGTGGGGATGATTCCGACCGCAAGGCTTGCGGAGGTCAGCGAATAGCCTACGGCGCCGATGTCGAAGCGGATCTCGTCCAGGCCGGCGTCGCGCAGGCGCAGCAGGATCTCCCGGTCGACCCGGGTGCCGTTGGTGTAGAGCCAGGTGTGCAGATCTGCGCCGAACCGGCGCTTGACGGCCGTCAGAAAGTCGATGGTGCGTTCGGGGGTGAGCAGGGGTTCGCCGCCGGAGAAACTCGCCCCGCGAAAGCCGAAGCGCTCCAGGTAGGCCACGTAGTCGGCGGGGGTGCGGAAGGTGAAGGTATTGGTGGTCGGCAGCCCTGTATCCTCCTGCTCCGTCGGGCAGTAGAAGCATCGAGCGTTGCAGCGACCGTTGATGAAGAGGCACGACCAGGCGCCCTCGGCGCAGAGGCGGCAGCCGGGGGAGAGCCGGCGCATGTCGAGCTTACTGCCGCGGCAGCCAATCTCAACCCGTCCGGACAATGAATCGAGAAGTTCCTCTCGGCGCGAGGCGGCCTGACGGAGCGCTTCCGGATCGGCAAATTTCAGAAGGGAATAGGACTCGTCGTATTCGTCGCGGTTGGCCGCGATGAGACGTTGCCGCCGGTCTTCGGACAGGGAACCTGCCATGGAGCACCCTCCGGTGAGAGAATACGGAAAAGATGCATCTAGATATCCGAAAGCGCGGCAAAAAACAATCGAAATTTTATGGCGTTTTCCGGCCCTGAAACTTCCACCTTGGCAGAGCGGATTCCGGCCCGGGCGAACACAGGGGGGGCGCCCTACTGTCCTGCCTTTACCGGTACCGGTTCGAGAACACGCATCAGTTCCTTCGGATCGATCTCAACCAGAAAACCGCGTCCCCCGCCGTTGATGTAGATCGCCGGCAGACCGAGAATGGTCTCCTCCATGTAGACCGGCATCTTCCGGCGGGTGCCGAAAGGGGAGGTCCCTCCCACCTGGTAGCCTGAATGCCGGTTGGCGGCCTCGGGGGTGCAGGGTGAGAGGGTCTTCGCGCCGATGGTTCTGGCGAGCTGTTTCGTAGACACCTCCATGTCGCCGTGCATCAGAATGATGAGGGGCTGTTTGTTTTCATCCTCCATGACCAGCGTCTTGATCACGCAGTGCTCGTCCACTCCCAGCTCCCGGGCGGAGACGGCCGTGCCCCCACGCTCCTCGTAGATGTAGAGGTGAGGGGTAAAGTCGACCTTTTCCTGCCGCAGCACCCGGATCGCCGGGGTGACGGGAAACTTCTCCTTGGCCATGGATGAAACTCCTTGTATTTTATCTTCCGTCTTCAGTTCCCGAACCACGACAACACCAGCATCGCCAGGCTGATGACGATTGCCGCCAGGCTGATGCTGCCCAGCACATTGAAAATCGGATCAAAGGTCTTTCGTGCCCGGACCGAGAGGGGAAGAACCAGCCCGAGGACAGCGCCGCCGAGGGCGCCGCCGAGGTGGCCGGCATTGTCCGCGCCGACGAGCAGCCCGAAGATGAAAGCGAAGAGCGCCCACTGGAACATGAAGTTGCGGATCTGAATCCCGGCCGGCCCCATCCGGTGGAAGTAGACGACGGCGAATCCGATCAGGCCGAAGAGGGAACCGGAAGCGCCGACCACCGGTACGGCCGGGTGCCAGAAGTAACCGGCGATCGTGGCGGTGAGGGCCGTCAGGGTGTAGAGAAAGAGGTACCTTCCGGCGCCGACCTCGAATTCAAGGAGGGGGCCGACCTGGTAAAGAACCACCATGTTGAAAGCGAGGTGAATGAGTCCGCCATGGGTGAAGGCGTAGGTGATGCAGCGCCACCATTCCCCTTCAACCAGAACCAGCGGCCAGTACTGGGCGCCGGCGTGGATCAGGAGGTAAGGGTCGGGATTGAGGAGCGGCCGCATTCCGAGGCCGGCGGCGGTCCCCTGAAGAATCATCAGGGTGAAGAAAATGAGATTGAGAAAAATGAGGCTCTTGGTGAGCGCGCCGCTGCCCCGTCCGGGGTTGCGAACGTCATCGAAAAAGCTTCTGGCGTTGCGCTGCCAGCGTTGCACTCGCCATTGCCAGCGGGGGTTCGCGAGGTAGTCGATAAAAGGGAGTGTATTCAATGAGCGCTCCTTCCAACCCTTGATGATGAAATTGCAAAAACCGTTTTCTCACCGCAGAGATCGCAGAGGAAACATTCTAAGATCAATAGTTTTTCTCCGCGAACTCGGCGTCCTCTGGGGAAAATTTGCTTTTTGCGAGGCCATCCTTAATAAAACGAAACTATCGCAGAAAAGAGGGGGAGGGGCAAGCGCTCATCTGCGTCATCTGCGGATACGCGGGCTTAGCATTAACAAAACTTGAAATGGGCCGCAGAATTAGGCAAACTGTCAGCCATATACCGAGGAGAATGGATGTTAATCCCTGTTGCGATTTGAGAGGAGAACTGATGGCACTGGAATCGATCAATCCGGCAACCGGCGAACTTATCGAAGCCTTCGAGGAGTGGTCGCAGGAGAAAACCAGGGGGGTGATCGAGGAGGTCGATGAAGCCTGGCTGTCCTGGCGCCGCACCTCTTTCGCCCGCCGGGCGGAGCTTATGCACGAAGCCGCCGCCGTGCTCAGGCGGAACAAAGAGGAATACGCCCGAATCATGGCCCTTGAGATGGGGAAGCCGATCGGAGACGGCCGGGGCGAGGTGGAAAAATGCGCCTGGGTCTGTGATTTTTACGCCGACAACGCGGAAAGTTTCCTGGCTGACGAGCCCGCCGAAAGTGACGGCTCCAAGGCTTACGTCGCCTTTCGCCCTATCGGCACGGTGCTGGCCGTCATGCCCTGGAATTTCCCCTTCTGGCAGGTCTTCCGCTTCGCCGCCCCGGCTCTCATGGCGGGCAATACCGGAGTGCTCAAACATTCCTCCAATGTTCCGCGCTGCGCCCTGGCTATTGAGGACGTCTTTCGTCAGGCCGGCTTTCCCGTTCACGTCTTTCGCACGCTCATGATCGGCTCCGGCCAGGTCGAAGCCGTCATCGAAAATGAGAGTATCAAGGCGGTCACCCTCACGGGCAGCGACATCGCCGGACGCAAGGTGGCGGCCAAGGCGGGGCAGATGCTGAAGAAGACCGTCATGGAACTGGGCGGTAGCGACCCCTTTATCGTCCTGGAGGACGCCGTCATCGAAGAGGCGGCGACGGTGGGGGCCAAGGCACGCTGCATCAATTCGGGACAGAGCTGCATCGCCGCCAAGCGCTTCATCGTGGTTGACGGCGTCTACGATCGGTTCATCGCGCGCTTCAAGGAGGCCATGGCCGCCCTGAAGGTGGGCGATCCCCTGGAAGAAGGAGTGCAGGTCGGCCCTCAGGCCAGGGAAGACCTCATGTACGAGCTTCACAGCCAGGTGGAGGCCTCGGTGGAGAAGGGTGCCAGCGTCCTCCTGGGCGGGGCTCCTCTTGACCGGAAAGGCTACTTCTATCCCCCCACGATCCTGGCTGATTTGAAGCCGGGGATGGCGGCCTATCATGAGGAGCTTTTCGGGCCGGTGGCCTCGGTGATCCGGGTGCGGGACGAAAAAGAGGCGGTGGAAGTGGCCAATGCGTCCCCTTTCGGTCTGGGCGGATCGGTATGGACGGCCGACAGCGCCCGGGGTGAGGCCGTGGCCGGGCAGGTGGAAGCAGGTGCGGTGTTCGTCAACGGACTGGTAAAGAGCGATCCGCGGCTCCCCTTCGGCGGAGTCAAGATCTCCGGCTACGGCCGGGAACTCTCCCACTACGGAATCAAGGAGTTCGTTAATATCCAGACCATTTGGGTGAAATGATTCGGAAGACGGAAGACGGAAGACGGAAAAACCCTCGGCTGGACCGGGGGTTTTTCCGTTAGAACTGATCATGAATTAAGTTTACTAGGACGCTGTGGAATCTAATGCCTTGACCCCGGTTTTCGGATGGGGTATAAGGGAGCACTATTTTGGCTGAAAGGTGTACGAGTATGACGATCGACTACAACCGGCTTCGCGTCGAGGGGGTTTATAAGCAGAACGAGGAAGGGCACCTCATGTTGAGGGTCAAGGTCCCTGGAGGGGTCCTCTCCACCGAACAGGCTCTCAAGGTCTGCGATATCTCCGACCGTCTCTCCAACGGAATCCTCCACCTGACTACCCGCGGCAGCATTGAATTTCACTGGCTGGAGTACAGCGATCTCTCAGAGGCCCAGCGGATGCTGGCCGCCGTCGGGCTTACCACTCGCGGAGCCTGCGGCGGTGCTGTTCGAGGAGTCGTCTGCAGCACCACCTTCGCCGAAGGGTTCGCCGTCACCCAGGTGCTGGCCCGTAAGCTGCACCGGCATTTCGCCGGCAATCCTCACTTCGAGGGACTGCCAAAGAAGTTCAAAATAGGCGTCGATGCGGGATACGCCGGTTCCCGGCACCTGATCCAGGACATCGGACTCGTCTACGTCGGCACCGAGATCGGAGTCGACCTATACGACGTTTGGGCGGCCGGCGGTCTCGGGCGCGAGCCGATGGAGGGCTTTCTTCTGGAAGAGCGGATTCCCGAAGCGCGGCTCATCCCCCTGATCGAGGCGGCCGTCCGGGTGCACAAGGCCCACACCCCCCTCGGGCGCAGGGTCAAGCACCTGGTCAAGGACATCGGCGAGAAAAAGTTCCGCCATCTGCTCGACGAGCATCTGCAGCAGACAACCGAGTTGGATCTGGCAGACGGATTTGAAAAGCGCCTGACGCCCTTGTCCCACGGCGGACCCGGTGTACGGGTCGAAGCGGCCGTCTTCGCCGGCGAAATCACCACCTCCGTATTCCGCCGCCTGGCCAAGATCGCCCGCGACCTTGCCGATGGGTACATGGCCACTACCGCCGATCAGAACGTGGCTTTTCTACTATCCGATCCCAGCAGGAAAGAAAAAGCCGTGAAGGCCCTTGCCGAAGCGGGCTTTGCCGGCGACACACCGGAAGAGCAGACCGTTTTCCGCATCTGTCCCGGCAATCACGAATGCCGTATGGGGCTGTGTCCGACCCGGGACGTGGCGCGGGAAGTCCTCGCCACCCTGGGGAGCGGGGGGCGCACCCGTTCCTGGGCGATTTCAGGCTGCTCCAACTCCTGCGCCCAGCCCCAGCTTTCCGATTTCGGCATCCTGGCGGTCAAGAGTCTGAAGGGGGAGGATGGCGTGCGCCGGCCCTTGTTCGACTTCTACCGCCGGGAAGGAGAAGGCTTCGGAAAACCGATCCGGCAGGGCCTCTCCCTGGAGGACCTCCTGCAGGCGGTGGCCGATCTGGGCTGATCGGAACCAACCACAGACGCACAGAGACACAGAGAAATACATTTAAAAGTAAGATTTCCACGGGGTGGGGCGTCATAACGGCGCCCCATTTCCTTTTTGAGCGGGAACGATGAAGACGTAAAAAATCAGCCACAGAAGCACAGAGTTGCAGAGCCCGATAAAAAAACAAGAGACTCTTTCTGTGTCTTTAGGAGAACTAAAAATCAATATGTTCGGCGGCGGGTCGACTGCTTTTCCCTTTTCAGGTATTCTTTATTAAAGAAAGAGCCTGCAAGGAAGGAAAGTTCACAATGCTCAGACCGTCGCCTAATATTTTAAATTCAACCGCCGCGCTGCTGATCCTCATGGCATGCGCCGTGTCGCCCCCTTCGGCTTCGGGAATGTCTCTTTCGAGCCAGGTGACCGAGGAGATCCGGACCATCCTGGCCGCACCACATCCGCCCCGTCTCATCCTGGGGAGTCCCGTCTATCTCAATGATCAACTGCTTCCCGATTTCTACAGGGACCGGAATTTCCGGCCGGCGTGGATCGGTGACCTCGGTCTTACCCCCACGGCATGGGAACTGCTCGACCTCATCAGGAGTGCCGGCTTTGAAGGTCTATGTCCGGAAGATTATCACCTTTTGGAGATCGAACCGCTGGTCGGCCTGGAGAAGGATTATCGTCCGTACGGAATTCTCTTCGATCCCGGCTACATGGCCCGCCTCGACCTCCTCCTCACCGACGCCTTCTTCCTCTATGGCTCGGATCTCATGGAGGGACGTGTCGACCCGGAAGCTATCCACGAAGGGTGGCATGCCAGGCCGCGGCCGCCTGACCTGTCCAGGCTGCTTCGCGAAGCCCTGAGCGGCAGGGGGGTGAGTCCGGTCCTGGATTCCCTCGCCCCCCCCCACGAGGGATACCGGCGGCTGCGGAAGGTGCTGGAAGACTACCGCCGGATCTCCGCCTTGGGCGGATGGCAGGCGATCCCGGCGGGTCCGGTGCTTCGACCGGGAGCCCGCGACTGGCGTCTTTCCCTGCTGAAAGCCCGGCTTCGGCTCAGCGGCGATCTGACGGAGACTCCAGCTGAGCCGGAAAATTTCTTCGACGGCGAGATCAGGGAAGGTCTGATACGTTTTCAATCCCGCCACGGCCTGTCAGCGGATGGAGTTCTCGGACCGAAGACTTGGGCGGCGCTCAATATTCCGGTGGAGGAGCGTATCCGACAGATTGAGATCAACCTGGAGCGCTGGCGCTGGATGCGGCAGAACCTGGGGAACCGCTATCTGATGGTCAATATCGCTGATTTCACGCTGGAGGTAGTGGAGGAGGGGCGAAGCGTCATGTCAATGCCGGTGGTGGTTGGGACCTCTTACCGGAAAACGCCTGTTTTCTCCGCCCGTATGACCTATCTGGAGTTCGCCCCCTACTGGACGGTTCCCTCGACCATTCTGCGGGAAGACAAGCTCCCCCTGATAAAGAAGGATCCCGGCTGGCTGACGCGACACAATTATGAGATCGTTCCCTGGTCTGGGGAAACCACGGAAATCATCGATCCCGCTGTGATTGACTGGAAAAAGGTGGAGGCGAGAACCTTCCCGGGCAATCTGCGCATGAAGCCAGGCCCGCAGAATCCGCTGGGGAGGATCAAGTTCATGTTTCCGAACCGCTTCGCCGTCTATCTGCACGATACTCCGGAGAGGTACCTTTTTGCGAGAGACATCCGCTCCTACAGTTCGGGGTGCATTCGGGTGGAGCGGCCATTGGATCTGGCTCAATATCTTCTGGAGAAAGCGACGGAGTGGGATTGTGATAAGATCCTGAACGCACTGGAGGCGGACGAGCCGCTGACGGTCAACCTGCCCGCCTCCTGGCCCATCCATATCCTCTACTGGACTGCCTGGGTGGACGAAGAGGGTACGCTGCAGTTCCGCGACGACTTCTACCTGCGCGACCTTGATCTGGAATTGGCCCTGATCAGGTCTCTGGAGAAGACGAAATCCGAGTCCGGAAAGATGCTTACAGCAGGTTCTTGAGCCATCCGAAGGCGACGATCGTACCGGCGGCGGAGCCCAGGGAGGAAAAGACGAATACCAGCAGAACACGGGTCATGCGGTTGCCCCACCACCCTTTCCAGGAAACCAGGTCGTCTCCCACCCTTTCGAGATCCCTGACGGTGGGGGAGGCGATGAAAGCCTGAACGAGACCGGTGACCATTCCGGCGCCGACGGTGGGATTGAGGGAAGTGATGGGCGCCGCCACGAAAGCGGTCGCGACGGTCAGAGGATGGCCGAGGGCGACAATGGCGCCGAGGGCGGAGAGCAGGCCATTGGCCAGAACCCAGGCCAGGGCGGCGCCGGCGATCCGCTCCCGGTCGCCGAGGAAAAATCCGGCAACGAACAGTGCGACGACGACCGCCGGGATGATCCAGGGAAGGACCTTGGACATCCGAGGCTTTTCAGGAATGGTGGAAATTTCCGCCATCAGTTCCGAGGGTACATCTTCAGGCAACTGTCGGACGATTCCGGGCAGATGCGCGGCTCCCACGACGGCCACGATCCTTTTGCCGGGAGCGTTGCGGATATGATGAGCCATATACAGATCCCGCTCATCCACCAGGATGGTCTTGACCGAAGGCAGCAGTTGGCCCATCTCTTCCAGCATGGCCGAAAGAGTATCGCTCTGACGGAGACGGGCAAGCTCTTCCTCATCGAGTTTCTGCGTTTCAAAGAGGCTGGCCACGAGGGTCGAAACGAGGTTCAGCTTTTTCCAGAGGCCGGTTTTGCGCCATGCTCGAAGAAGAGTGGTGCGGATTTCCCGGTCCACCAGTTCCACCCGCATCCCCCGGTTTTCGGCCTCATCGGCGGCGGCGGCCAGTTCCGCCCCGGGCTTGACTCCGGTGTGCAGACCCATCCTTTTCTGAAAAGAGGCGAGGGCCAGGTTGGCCAGAAGGAAGGGAGCCTGTCCGTTTCGGATGACCTGTATGAGGTTGAGGTTTTCCCAGCGACTCTGATCCTTGAGGGCCTGCCGGCGCTGGAAATCCAACTCGACGCAGACGGTGTCGGGGGACTCTTCCTCAATGACCCGACGGACAGTGTCCACGGAATCCTGGGAGATATGGGCCGTCCCGACCAGAATAATTTCCTTCCCGTCGAGAAAAATGCGCTGGATGTCTGAAGAGGGCTGATCGCTCATCGAAGTCTTCTTTCCTTCAAAGTTCAAAGCGCATCATAGCATACCGCGCTTTCCTGGAAGTAGCCTTTTGTTCTAATTGCGGATTTGCCGACACTCGCCTATGCAAGGGGTCGGTCTCGAAGATATTGATTCGGTGATATAATTTTATTGTAAAGAGATGCCGAGAAAGGAGTGAATCATGAGAAAAGAGCGTTTCGATTTCGTCCGCCAGGATGTCGAGGCCGGAATAGACGCCTTTGTGATCCATCCCTCAACCCGGGAGGAAGGGCGTGTCCTGAGTTACTCCGATGACTATGTGACAGTGGAAACCAGCACGGGAGAGAAACGCTGCTGGGATTATCACGAGTGTGAAGAGATGAGTCGGAGTAAAGAGGAGTGGCCCTGGCGGTAAAAGGTGGTCAGGATTTTCCCCTCTCCAATGACGGCAGAAAGGCGTCGGATAATCCGACGCCTTTTTGCAACGGCTCTCCACGCCTGCCGTGGATCTACTGGGCCTCACAGCGAATCTAAGTGAGGTGGGATCTCTTGTGAGCATATCAGGCGTCCCACTCTTGGGCGGGCTGGCACACAACGCCCCTGAAGAAATCCCTTTGCAATATTATTCCGCCTGGGCATGGTGACCTCACCTGCAGGGTAGAGAGCACACCGTTTTTTGTGTCCTCAGTATAGGAGAAAGATGGAGCGCGGGCAAGAGAAAATCTCTTCTCCCGCTCGGTCAGCCGCAAACGCCCAGAAGGTTTATCTTTTCCCATCTGACCTCGCAGCGCAGCGAACAGCAGTATTGTTCTCTGCCGTTCAGGCGCCGCCGGATCATCGCCTGCTTTTGCCGTTTCTCCCCGCAGCATGCACAAGTCACCTGTTCCATGAATCCGCCCTCCGATTTTCAAATTATCCGTATCGCATGTCATTCTAGCAAGGCGACCGGCATTCGCAACAGTTTCCAGTCAATCTTTTTCTGCCCTGAATTTAGGCACATGATGACAAAAGGTGAGCAGAGCCGGGTCTTCGGATACACGGGCCAACGGCCTCGACGGCTGTTTTCGACCGCTTTTGCTCGCTGAGACATGGCTGGCACGTCTTATGCCTTAAACATACGGAACTGTCGGCAAGGAGAAAAAATGGCGCCCAGATCACATGGAGAGCAGGAGAAGCTGCTGCAGGCCCTTATTGATATCGGGCAGGAGCTGGCCTCCACCATCGAACTAGACGAGCTGCTGAATCGGATCCTGCGGATTTCCCGGGAGGTTTTCCGGTTTGAGAACGCCATTATCCGACTGCTTGATGCGGATCGCCAGACCCTGGTGACGGCCGCAGCCTACGGCTATGACGAAGCGGTGATTCGGCCGGAGATCAAGCTGGGTCACGGAGTCATGGGCAAGGTCGCGCAGACCGGGAAGCCGATCCTGATCAGCAATCTTGCCATCCTCCCCGACTACGTGCCGGGGATCCATGACGCGCGCAGCGAACTGGCGGTGCCGATGGTGGCCAGGGAAAAAGTGGTGGGGGTCTTCAACGTCGAAAGTCCCCTACCCGACGCCTTCCGCCGGGAAGACATCGCCCCGCTCATGACGATGGCCGCCCAGGCGGCTATCGGAATCGAAAACGCCCGACTGTATGAAAATCTCAGGACGATCTCCGGACGCTACCGCAAGCTGCACCAGTTCAACAGCCGGATATTGCGCAGTGCAAACCTGGGAATCTACACCGTCGACGACGGGATGCATATCACCTCATGGAATCACAAAATCGAAGAGATGAGCGGAGTCCGGGAGGAGGATGCCATGGGAAGGCCTCTCTTCGAACTCTTTCCCATGCTCGAAAAAGAAGGCTTCGCCGACCGGCTCCGCAAGGTCCTGCAGACCGGAGAAGCAGAAAAGATGCGCCTGGCGCATCGCGACCAGCGGGGAGACCTGCGTTTTCAGAAAAGACGCCTGGCCCCACTGATCGAGGGGGAGAAGACGGTGGGGGTGGTGGTGATCGTCGAGGACATCACCGAATTTCGGCGTCTTCTCGATCAGATCATCCAGTCGGAAAAGCTGGCGGAGGTCGGCCGGCTTTCGGCGGGTATCGCTCATGAGATCAACAACCCTCTTGCGGTCATCGCCTATGGGGCCGATCTGCTGCTGCGCGAGGAGAGCCTTTCATCCTTCCAGAAGGAACTGGTCGAACGCATCGCCGGCGAATCCGAACGTCTCCAGTCCCTGACCGGCGGACTCCTTTCCTTCTCCCGCCCCCGGGAAACGGTCGGGAACTGGACCGATCTCAACGAGATCCTCAGGGATGTGCTGCGCCTGGTGCGCTACGAGGTGAGCCGGCATGCCATCGAGCTGAAGGAGACGTACGACGAGCTTCCTCCGGTGCATGCCGATCCCAACAAACTCAAGCAGGTCTTCATCAACCTGATTCTCAATGCCTCCCAGGCGATGAAAGAAGGGGGAATCCTCCGCGTGGACACACGGCGTTCCGCAGAGGGTTGGGTGGAGGTATCCATTGCCGATACCGGCCCCGGTATTCCCGCCGCTGTCAGGGAGCACATCTTCGAGCCGTTTTTTTCCACCAAGGCGGAGGGGGAAGGTACCGGCCTGGGGCTCTACATCTGCCGCAATATCGCAGCCGAGCATGGCGGTCGCCTCTTTCTGGAGACGGAGGAAGGGAAGGGAACCGCTTTTCGTCTTCTGCTGCCAACTCATTCCCTGGACTGACTGCAGAAACGTCAGGATCACCTCGGGGTGCATAAAAAACAGGCATGATGGGAAAGGATGTCGTCTCAAGCTGCCGGATTTAAAGCGGAAGCTGTTTTGGCACGCACCGTGCTAAATGGATAAGCCAGAAAGCAGGACAAAAAAATCAATCGGTTCCGGGGACAATGACGTCTCGCTCAGGACCGCGAAAAGACAGGCAACGGCGCCCCCCTTCCAGACAGGAAGGACGGGCGCTTTTTTTATGGACTCTGGAAAGGAGAAGACAGCTTATGAGAAAGATCGAATGCATCATCAAGCCCTTCAAGCTCGATGACGTCAAAAGCGTGCTGACGGACCTGGGGATTACGGGGATGACCGTCAGCGAGGTGCGCGGTTTCGGCCGGCAAAAGGGCCACACCGAACTCTATCGCGGCGCCGAATATCAGATCGACTTCATTCCCAAGGTCAAGATCGATCTGGTGATTCCCGCCGACATGGTGGCGAAGGTTGTGGCTGCAGTGCAGAAGGAAGCCTGTACCGGCCGCATCGGCGACGGCAAGATCTTCGTCACCCCCGTCGAGCAGTCGATCCGCATCCGAACCGGTGAAAACGGTCCCGATTCCCTTTAAAACAATCGTCAACACCCAGGAGGTATTAAAATGAAACGGATTGTTTCCCTCATCTCGGCGGCGCTGGTCCTGCTCCTGCCCGCCCTGGCCCTCGCCGAGGACGCTCCCGTATCGGAGATGTCCTACATCCTCAACACCTTCTCCTTCCTGATCATGGGCATCCTGGTCATGTGGATGGCTGCCGGTTTCGGCATGCTCGAGTCCGGTCTGGTGCGCTCCAAGAACGTCGCCACCATCTGCCTGAAGAACATCTCTCTCTTCGGCATCGCCGGCATTCTCTACTACGTGGTCGGTTACAACCTGATGTATTCAGGGGTGGACGGCGGCTTCCTAGGCTCCTTCGGGCTCTGGTCCGCCGATGACGCAGCCGCCCTGGCCGGCGACTATTCCGGCAATTATGCCGCGGCCTCCGACTGGTTCTTTCAGATGGTTTTCTGCGGCGCCGCCTGCTCGGTGGTCTCCGGCTGCGTCGCCGAGCGTATCAAGATCTGGTCGTTTCTCGCCTTCTGCGTCATCCTGACCGGTATCATCTACCCGATCCAGGGCTCCTGGGGCTGGGGAGGCGGCTGGCTTTCCGAAATGGGTTTTGCCGACTACGCCGGCTCTACCATCGTCCACTCCGTCGGTGGCTGGGCAGCCCTGACCGGCGCCATCATTCTCGGCGCCCGAAAAGGCAAGTACGGCAAAGGAGGCCGGATCAATCCCATGCCCGGCTCCAATATCCCCCTGGCGACCCTCGGAACCTTTATCCTCTGGATGGGCTGGTACGGTTTTAACGGTGGCTCGGTCCTCGCTCTCGGCGATGCCGCCAGCGCCATCGAAATGTCCAACGTCATCGTGAACACCAACCTGGCCGCCTGCGGCGGGATGATCGCGGCCATGATCATGGTGCAGATTCTCTACAAAAAACTCGATGTCACCATGAGTCTGAACGGCGCCCTGGCCGGTCTGGTCTCCATCACCGCCGGCCCGGCGACTCCGTCCCTCGGTGCGGCCGTCCTGGTCGGCGCCGTCGGCGGCGTGCTGGTGGTCCTGGCGGTTCCCTTCTTCGACAGGTTGAAGATAGACGATGTGGTCGGAGCCCTTTCGGTCCACCTGGTCTGCGGCATCTGGGGCACCATGGCGGTCCCCTTCACCGACAGCGAAGCCAGCTTCGTGACCCAATTCATCGGGGTTGCGGCGACGGGCGCCTTCGTGGTGATCACCACCTCGGTCGTCTGGGTGACCCTCAAGTACACCGTCGGCATCCGCTGCAGCGAGGAAGACGAAATGCGCGGCCTGGATGTCAGCGAGATCGGCATGGAAGCCTATCCCGACTTCCAGTCTACCCACATCGGCGGTTCCGGAATCGGTGTCCCCGGCATCCCGACCCACGGTGTGGCAGGTGTGGTTGCCAAGACGGTCGAGCAATCCTGATAAATCTGGTGTGATATGTCGCCCGGCGGGGGAAGCCCCGCCGGGAAATCCCTCAAAACCGAAAGAAAAGGAGAAGTTGAAATGAAGAAGTGGAGTGTTTTGCTGATTGCTGTTCTGGTGTTTGCCGCCACCACCATGGTGCCCGCCGCGCAGGCGGTGGAAGTCGAAGGCGACGTCTATGTCGGCGTGTATGACAAGTATCTCTGGCGCGGCATCAATCTCAGCGGAAGCCAGCCTGTTCTGCAGGGAGGCGTGGATCTGAGCGCAAAGGGATTCACTGTCAGCTACTGGACCAATGTTCAGCTCTCCCATAGCTCCCAGGGTGACATCGATACCGATGGGGATGGCATTAACGACACCTCCGTTCTGGATGGTGACGAAGCAACGGAGACCGATATCATCCTCGACTACAGCTTCGATGTCAACGACCTGCTTTCGGTCAGCATCGGGGACATCTACTATACCTTCAACGTTCCCGGTTCCACGCACGAACTCTACCTCGGAGCATCGCTGAACACCCTTCTGGCCCCCTCTTTCACCGTTTACTATGATTGGGATGCTGCCAACGAAGCCGATCTCGATGGCCTGTTCTACACGGCCGCCATTGAGCACGGCTTTGAGTTAAGCGATTCCCTTGGATTGACCCTCGGAGCCCTGGCCAGCTACAATCAGGAAAGCCCGTTCCTGGGGGACTACAGCGATTTCCATAACTACGAACTGAGCGCCAGCCTCGATTATGCCCTGAGCGACAACCTCGGGCTGAGCGCCTCCTTCCTCTATTCAGACGCCCTGAGCGACGATGCCGAGGATATCGGCGCGATCGAGGATGAAACGGTGGCCGGTCTATCCATTGCCTTCAACTTCTGATCGGCTTTTTGTCGATAGATTTGCCTCCTGTCGACAAGCCGCCGCCCTTTCTGAGGGCGGCGGCATTTTTTGTGCAGAATATATTTTCGTATTCACCCTCAAACCTTCCAACGTCTAGCACGAGGTAATTGCCCATGCGAACCGCACTTGTTGTCGATGATGAACCGATGATCCGCCGTCAGGTGGCGGAAACCCTTATCCGATACGGGTTTGAGGAAATCATCGAGGCCGAAAACGGAAAAGAGGCGGTCGATCTGGCCGCCGTCCGCAAGCCCCTGCTGATCGTCATGGATGTCTCCATGCCTGTTCTCGACGGCATCACGGCTGCCGATAAAATAGGCAAAAGGAACCCGACTCCCATAGTTCTTCTTACCGGAACCGCCGATGCGGAAACGGTCGAACGGGCCCGCCTGGCGGGTGTGATGAGCTATGTGGTGAAACCCTTTCGCGAAGCACAGGTCTACGCCGCCGTCGATCTGGCCATTCATCACTTCGTCGAAGTATCCAGCCTGCGCGAGGAGGTCGCCAGTCTAAAGGAGACTCTGGAGACTCGCAAACTCATCGAAAAGGCCAAGGGAACGTTGATGAAAAACGGCCTTTCAGAACCGGAGGCGTATCGAAAGATGCAGAAGATCGCCATGGACAAGCGCAAGAGTCTCAAGGAGGTGGCCGAGGCGATTCTGCTGATGGAAGCTTGATGGCGTTGCAAAAAGTCCGCCTACGGCGTTACCGCGTTTTTTCAGGACCTCGACATACTGATGCCCTGAAAACCACCAGGCCTTGTAGGAGGAAGTTTTTGCTTAGCCATTGAGAAGAGATTCTCAGCCGATGCTGGCGGCTCGCAGCATGGCCAGAAGCAAGGGAGCGCCGACCGAAAGAAGACCGTCAAGCAGCAGAGCGGTAACGAAGATGGCGATGAACGGCTCCGGTCGACCCAGCAACAATTCCCAACTGACCGCCGTCTTCCTGCGGCGCCCAGCGGCGGCGCAAACGATGGCCCAGCCGCCGGACGTCGCACAAAGGAATTTTGCGGCGTCCTGACGAAGCGGGCCGATGGCGAGGAACCAGCAGGTGCCGACCGCCAGGGCCAGAATCCATGCAAAGGTGATGCGGCGAGCCTGGCGGGGAGTGAAAAGGCGCGCCACAGTCGGCAGGCCTGCCCGACGGTAATCGCAGCGGCAACGCCGGGCCAGAAGCCAGAAATGAGGGATCTGCCAGAGGAAGAAGATCCCGGCCAGCAGAACGATGCGGTAATCGAAAAGGGCGCCGCCCGCGGCCGTCCACCCAAGCATCGGCGGCAGGGCTCCGCACAGGGCGCCGGGGAGAAGGGCCCACGGCGTTATTTTTTTGAGCGGGGTATAGACGCCGTTGTACCAGACGATAGCGAAGACTCCGAGAACGGTGGGCACGGGACCGGTCGTAAGAAGTAGAGCCAGGGCGGAGGCGAAGAGAGCGAGGGAGACGGCGAGACCGGCACGGGGGGAGAGCAGGCCGGCCGGCAGGGGGCGGTGGCGGGTGCGTGCCATCAGGGCGTCGGTCGTCCGCTCCTGCACCTGGTTGAGGGCCGATCCTCCGGCGGCCAGGAGAAATACTCCCGAGGTCAGAACGACAGCTCCCGATGCTCCCGGATTCCAGGGATGAAGAAGGTAGCCGGCCAGGGCGGAGGCGGCGACCATGGCCGTCAAGCGGTACCGTATGAATGTCAGCAGCAGGCGCATGACTCCCTTGCGCTTCCGAGGCCGAAGCCTCACCGAAGTTCCTTGATGTAATTGACGATCGCCTCCAGCTCCTCTTCCGTCAGATCGGCAAAATCCGGCATGACCGGCGGGAATCCCCTCACGATTGCAGCCTTCGGTTGCCGGATCGACTCGCGGATGTACTCTTCATCGGCGGCAAGAGTCTGCGTTTCGCCCCCCTTCTCCACCGTCACCTCTCGCCCGAAGAGTCCCTGGAAGGTCGGTCCGACGCTCTTGCTTCCGTCCGTGGAGTGGCAGCCGAGGCATCCCTTCTCTTGCACCAGGTTTTTCCCTTCCGTCTCCGTCTTCTCCATCCCGACCTCGCCCCTGCGGAAGTATTCGACGATCTCCTCCAGATCTTCCTGCGGAATCCTTCCCTCGAAGGAAGGCATGACGGGCGGGTACCCCTTCACCAGATCAGCCTGGGGCTGAAGGATCGATTTCTCGATGTATTCGGCATCGACGGTGACGGTACGCTCCTTCCCTTCGGTGACCACCGTCACCTCTCGCCCGAAGAGCCCCTGGAAGGTGGGTCCGACGCTCTTCGAACCGTCTAGTGAATGGCAGCCGATGCACCCGTACCGGGCCAGCAGCTTTTCGCTCTCGCCCCCTTCTCCCTCGAGGGTTTCGTGCCGGAGCCACTCCTCGAAATCCTTTTCAGACATCGCTTCGACGGTGGTGATCATCGCCGAATGGCCGACTCCGCAGTATTCGGCGCAGAAGAGGTCATAGGAGCCGGGTTCGGGAGCCCGGAACCAGGCCCGGGTGGTCATTCCCGGCACCGCGTCGCGCTTGACGCGGAAGGCCGGGACATAGAAGCTGTGAAGGACGTCCTCGGAGGTGATGGACAGGCTGATGGCCCGCCCGGCCGGAATGACGAGGCGGTCCTCCGCTACGCCGTTCGGATAGGTGAAGGTCCATGACCACATGCGCGCGGTAACCTGCACCTCCAGAGCATCTTTCGGCACGTTGGTCAGGGTGGTATACCCTTGCCAGCCGTACCAGAACATGGAGAGGACGATGATGGTGGGGATGATCGTCCAGGTGGCCTCAAGGATGAGGTTGTAACGTGGACTTGGCTTGGGCTGGGGGTGGCGCTTGCGGTTGTACTTCACCAGGAACCACAACATGATCGCGGTGACACCGACCAGCATCACGATGGAAATGCCGAAAATATAATAAAAGACGGCATCGACGGCTTCGGTTGTCGATATGGCGGAAGGGTTCACGGTTTACCTCACCGGTAGAGCACGTCGAAGAAATTCAGGCCGATGAAGACGGCCAGGGTGACCAGAGCGCCAAGCAGGAAGAGCTTGAATACAAGGTTCTCGTACTTCAGGTGCATGAAAAAAAAGATGACCAGGGCCGATTTGATCGAGGCGATGGAGAGCGCGACCCAGATATTCAAGGCGCCGAGGTGAACCCGGGAGACCGCCACAGTGATCGTCGTCAGCGTCAGGAGAAGGACCCAGACAATGATGAAGGTGCGGTATCTGACGGGGGCATGCTGGTGATAGGCGTATTCCTGTTCGATCATTTCACTCCTCCCGGGGATCAGGGACAAGGAGCTGGGGACTGGAAATTCCTCTAACCCTGGTTCCCAGCCCCTAGTCCCTGTTTTTAGAGCAGCAGATAATATAGCGGAAAGATAAAGATCCAGACGAGGTCCACCAGATGCCAGTAGAGCCCCGTGTTTTCGAGCTTTATGAAGTCGTCCCGGTGCACCGAACCGGTAGCCACGTACACGGCCATGAAGGCCAGCAGGACGGCGCCGATCAGAACGTGAAGGCCGTGAAGACCGAGGGTGATGTAGTAGAGGCCGAAAAAGATGATCTCGCCGTTTTCCTTCTGGTCCAGAATCGGAGAGCCGGGGTAGATGCCGTGGCTGATCTCCGCGGACCATTCGATGTACTTGTTGATCAGAAAGACGATTCCCGTGAGGACCGATCCCCAGAGCATCCACTGGGCCAGTCTGACGCTTCCCCGCCGCAGGGCGGTTATCGAGATGGCGACGAGCAGGCTGCCGGTGAGCAGGATCACCGTATTGACCGCTCCGAGGACGATGTTCAGGTCCGCGGCCGCGGCGGCGAACTCTCTGGGGTAGCGCTGCAGATAGACGGAATAGAGAACAAAGAGCCCGCCGAAAAGGAGAATCTCGGTGTAGAGGAAAAGCCACATTCCGAGTTTGGCTCCGGCATAATCCTTCTGGACGGTCGCGTGTTCGGCTTCTTTCATGATCAGCCCTCTTGCGCCTTGTAATCCCTGGCATCGTAATCGTAGGGTCCCCGGTCGACCACCAGGTCGTCGGGGAAGTTTTCAGCCGGAGGCGGCGAGGAAAGGGTCCACTCCAGGGTGAGGCTTCCCCATGGGTTGTCTCCCGCCAGCAGGCCGGAACGGGAGCCGCGGATGATGTTGACGAACATCAGCACCAGGCCGGCAGCGAGAATCCAGGAGCCGATAGTGGCGATCATGTTGAGATCGGCATACTCGGGCAGATAATCGTAATAGCGTCGAGGCATGCCCCGCAGGCCGAGAATTTTCATGGAAAAGTAGAGGATATTGAAGCCGGCGAACATGAGGGCCCAGGCGATGGTGGCTATTTTTTTGTTGTACATCCGGCCGAAGATCTTGGGAAACCAGTAATGCATCGCGCCGAAAAAGGCGAAACCGGTGCCGCCGAACATCACGTAGTGAAAGTGACCGACGACGAAATGGGTGTCGTGAACATGGACGTCGGTGGCCGCCGAGCCGAGGATCAGTCCGGTCAGTCCGCCCAGGGAAAAGAGAAAGATGAAGCTGAGGGCGTACAGCATCGGCGGCTCGAGGGAGATCGACCCCTTGTAGAGGGTAGCCACCCAGTTGAAGACCTTGACCGCCGAAGGAATGGCGACGATGAAGGTGAGGAGCGAGAAGACCAGAATGGCCATGTCGCTCATCCCGCTGACGAACATGTGGTGCCCCCAGACCAGGGAGCCCGCAGCGGCGATTCCGAGGCTCGAAAAGGCAACGGCCCAGTAGCCGAAGATCGGCTTGCGGGCGAAGGCCGGAATGATTTCGGAGATGATTCCCATGCCGGGCAGAACCATGATATAGACGGCGGGATGGGAGTAGATCCAGAACAGGTGCTGAAACATGATCGGATCCCCCCCCTTGGAGGGATCGAAGAGGCCGGCCCCCAGAATCCGTTCGAGAACGACCAGCGACACGGTGATGGCGAGGATCGGTGTCGCCAGGAGCTGAACCCATGCGGTGGCGTAAAGCGACCAGACGAAAAGGGTCACCCGGCCCCAGGTGACTCCCGGCGCCCGCAGCCGGTGAACGGTGGTGATGAAGTTGAGGCCGGTCAGGATCGAGGAAAAGCCGAGGACAAAGACAGCGAAGGCTGCCAACGACACGTTCGTGGTGGTCTGGACGCTGAAGGGAACATAGAAGGTCCAACCGGTGTCGGGGGGGCCGCCGCCGCTGAAGAGGGAGCCCAGGGCCATGCAGGCCCCGATGATGTAAAGCCACCAGGAAAGGAGATTGAGGCGGGGAAAGGCGACATCGTTGGCGCCGAGATGAAGGGGGAGGAAAAGATTTCCGAAAATTCCCGGAACGCCCGGTATGATGAAGAGAAAGACCATGATCACCCCATGCAGGGTGAACAGGGCGTTATAGGTCTGGGCCGAGACGATCGTCTCCCCCGGCGCCATCAGCTCCAGGCGGATGGTGACACCGAGCGCCGCTCCCACGATGAAAAAGGTGAGCACCGCGTACATGTAGAGCAGGCCGATGCGCTTATGGTCGGTGGAGAAGATCCAGCCGAAGAGGCCGTTGCCGGTGGGTGCGAGAAAACCCCGGTCGATGGTGGTCGAATCGTTTGCTGCCATGGTTACCTCGAAAGATCGGACTTCTTGCGTCCGGTCCAGATCAGAAAAGCCAGAAACGTGCCGGCGGTGATCAGTATTACCGTTGCCGACACCCGGAAAAGGTTGAATACGTATCGCTTGTTCTCGGGATCATAGCTGAAGCAGAATTGCGCCACCCTTCGGATGGTCGGCCCGATCCGTCCCTCGGAGGCCTCCACCAAGGCCAGGGTGAGATCCATCGGCAGGACGTTGGTGCCGTGCAGGTAGCGCACGATCCGGCCTTCCTTGTCGACTACGAACAGGACGACGGGGTGGAGGAAGTCTTCCCCTTGTCTCTTGAAACGGTAGCCGGCCGCATCGAGAAGCTCACGGATGGACTCGAGGTCCCCGGTCAGGAAGTTCCAGGCTCCGGCCGGAAACTGCTTGCGCATGGCGTCCATGTAAATCGCCTTGCTGCGCCTCGCCTTCTCGGGTGTTTCCGTCTCGTCGAAGCTGATCGAAAGGACCCGAAAATCCTCACCGGCCTTCAGTTTCACCTCCGGCAGGCTCCGCGCCATTCCGGCCTGCAGAAAGCTGCAGACGTTGGGGCAGTCGTAATAGACCGGGGCGATGACGGTCGGCATGGTGACCAGCTCTGCGAGGGTAACTGGCTGCCCCGCCTCGTCCCTGAAAACAAGATCCAGGGGAATGCGCGCTCCGAGATGCTCCTCCAGCCCGACCTCGGCCTCCGGCTGCGCCGAAGTCTCGGGATGGACGTGGACTTGCGCGGGCTCTTCAGAATGCCCCGCTCCATGCTTCTCATGATCGGCGCTTTGTCCGGCGGCGGTTTCCGAGAAAGTCAGCAAAAGGGCGAGGGTTGCAAGAAATGCGACCTTCTTCCGACTCCCGGGATATGCGGAAAAGAAATCCATCGGGTTTGATTAGATCCTGGTCGAGAGAGTTTTTCGAGAAAGGGGTGCAATCCCGCAAAGGATACTATTTATTCACGAAAATGCAACTCTTAGCTTCCGTTGCGCCTGTTGGCAGGAGAGGCAACTTTCGGGAGCAAGCTCGGGTACAATCAACACAGGCCCCAACGAGAACCTGAATGGAGGACAGCATGCATCGCCCTTACCCTGCAACCGTGCTTCTGGCTGTTGCGCTTCTCTGGATCGGGATCGATCCGGCCGTCGCTGCCGCCCAGATGGAACATCGTCACGCGCGGACATCCCAAGTCGCCGTTTTGCTTGACCTTCAGGGAGCCCAGGCGAGCCTCGGCCGCCCGGCCATGAACGGTTTCGTCCTCGGACTCCAGCAGGGGCACGAGGACGGATCCATCCCCTTCTACGCTCTCATCGATACGCAATCGGATCCCGCAGCCACCGAATCAGCCGCCTCGCACATCGCCTCGAGCGTGTCGCTCGCTGCAGGCTTCACGGACAACGACTCCGTCCTGATAGCGGGCCCCTTCTTCCAGCGTTCGAGGGTGCCGTTCCTGTCCATTGGAGCGACCGATCCCGCGCTTCCGGAGATGGTCGGGGACTACATCTTTCTGACTCCCTTCGGCGACAACACGCAGGCGGCGGCTGCCGCGGAGTTCGGCCTGTCGGAGTTCGGAAGCTCAGCGGCGATCCTTTGGGATTCCACCTCTCAGTACACGCGAACCCTGCCCCGCTATTTCCGTACGCGATTCGTGGAGCTCGGCGGCACCGTGCTCCTGGACGCCTCCTACGACGGCGGATGTGACATCACCGCTCTGGGCCGGCAGGTGGCAGGGCTTCCACAGCAGCCGTCGTTCGTCTACCTCGCCGGACTTCCCGACTGCGTCGGCGACGTGGTGGCCTCGCTCCGGGCCGCCGGGGTTACGGAGCCCATCGTCGGCGGCGATGGCCTGGATACGACCGATCTCCTCGTGGGGGACCCGGGGCCTACCGACGATGTCTGGTTCACGACCCACGTTTGGCTCTCGGAGCAGACCGGCACGCCCGAGGCGAAGGAGTTCATGGCCGCGTATCGCGCTGCCTACGGCAGCGCACCCAATAATGCCTTCGCCGCTCTCGGCTACGACGCCGCCCGGCTCCTGCTGGACGTTCTGGGGCGCTCCCGGAACAAGAACGAATTCTTCCGCACCCTGGAGAACACCGAGGGGTTCAAGGGCGTTACCGGGACGATCTCGTTCAGCTCCGAAAGCCACGTCCCGTTGAAGACGGTTTGGGTCATCGCCGTGCAGGACGGAGAGAAGAGCCTTGCGGATGCCTTCGTCCCGGACTCGATCCCCCCACCGATCCTGGACAACCCCTGACCGGGCTTTCCAGGGTGAGGAAGAAGCGGTAGCCGGCCGCATCGAGAACCTCACGGATCGATTCGAGGTCGCCGTCAGGAAGTTCCAGGCTCCGGCCGGAAACATCCCGACCTCGTCCTCCGGCTGCGCCGAAGGCTTCCGGTGCCTTCAACCCTTGGCCGGTTCAGCTGTTTGGAAGACGGGTTGACACTCTGCGGACGGTTCACTGAACAAGGAAGCGAAGAGGGGAAGCAGGTTGATTCATCATTGTACAAGCATTGTATTGATGGCCTGCAGGCCCGTCGTTTATACTGGAAGCGAGAATGGCACCGTTGGCAACTGCGACCAGAGGAGAGAAGGTGATGAAAAGGATTCTGGCGATTATTCTGATTCTGTGGCTCGCCCTCGCCGGTTGCGCCCCGTCGATGGGACCGAAGGAAACAGGGGGAACCCTGCTCGGGGCAGGCACCGGCGCATTGGCCGGCTCCCAGATCGGAAGCGGACGGGGAACACTGGTCGCGGTCGCCGTCGGCACCCTGGCCGGCGCCCTCATCGGGCAGGGGATCGGTCAATCCCTCGACCGCGCCGACCAGCTGATGATGGAGCGCAACGCCCAGTACGCCCTGGAAAATACCCGGACCAACGTGGCGACCACCTGGAGAAACCCGGATAGCGGCAACTACGGCTCGATCACCCCGGTCGAGACCTACCAGACCAGGCAGGGCCAGTACTGCCGGGAATACACCCAACTGGTGGTCGTCGGCGGTCGGAATCAGCAGGCTTACGGCACCGCCTGCCGACAGCCCGACGGCAGCTGGCTGATCGTGAGGTAACCGCCGTCAGGGGACATCTGCCAAAAGTGCGTAGCCTTGACCACCAGGCATTGCACCCCGATTTGGATTTTCCCAATGCCGCAACAGGAGCCCGTTGCGCCGCGATGCCGCTTCTGCTAGCATGACGGCATCCACTAGAGGAGGAAAATCCTTGGAAGATCTGCAGGAACGTCTCATCGAGCTTGAAACCCGCTTCACCCACCAGAACCGCATCATCGACGAACTCAACGACGAGGTGACCGCGTGCAGCCGCCGGATCTCCGCCCTGGAGCGGGACAACCGCACCCTGCGCGATACCCTGAAGTCGCTGGCGCCGGAACTCACCGAATCCCCCGACGAATAATGCCCCTCTCCGCCGAAAACAGCCGCATCCTGCTGGAAGCCGTCGTCATCCTCGTCCTGGGGGTGGTGCTGGGGCTCTCCTTCAACTATCGCCTGGTGATGAACGCCTTCAGCGGCAAACAGACGGCGCCGGTGGCGACAGAAAGTCCCGTTGCCGATCAGTTTCCCCATCCCGTCGAAATTGACGAAGTGCGCCGGCTCATCGACGAGGGAGCGGCAGTGGTCGATGCCCGGGCGCGGGAGCTCTATCTGGAAGGGCATCTTCCCTCCGCCCTCTCCCTTCCCCTGGGGGAAGCCGATCCCCTTCCCGACTCCTTTCGCGAGGCGGTTTCCGCGGATTCCGTGCTCGTCCTCTACTGCAGCGGCTACGGTTGCCCCGACTCCTTCGATCTCGGGATCATCCTTCTGGCCGAAGGGTACCGGGACGTGCGGGTTTTCGAGGGAGGCTTCCCCGAATGGACGGATGCCGGGCTGCCGGTGGAAAGGGGAGAGCGGTGAGCCGCGGCGCAGCCCTTCTCTATCACCTCTGCCGTCTTTCGCTCGGCGGCCTTTTCCTGTACGCCGGAGCAGTCAAGGCCGATGACGTGGTCGCCTTTGCCCGGGACGTGGCCAACTACCAGATCCTTCCCTACAGCTGGAACTACCTGGCGGCGGCGACTCTCCCCTACGTGGAGGTGGTGGCGGGCCTCCTTCTGCTCGCCAACCGCAAGGTGCGGCCGGCCGCTCTGGTTCTCGGCGTCCTGACGGCCATCTTCATGCTGGCCCTCGCTTCGGTGGATCTTCGGGGACTGGACATCGACTGCGGCTGCTTCGATCCGGGCGGGGAGGGGCATACAAGCGCCCGGGTCGCTCTGCTTCGGGATTTCGGCATCATGGCCCTGGTGGTACTTACCTATGGCCTTCGGGGCCGGATGCCCGCCCCGCCGCGATGACGACCCTGCTGCTTCATCCCCCGGCGGTGAAACCGGCCGAGCCTCCCCTGGGCCCGGCCATCCTTCTTGCCGCCCTGCGCCGCCGCGGCATCGACGCCCGGATGATCGACGCCAACCTGAAGGCTTTTCTTTACCTGTTGCAGCCGCGGCGGCTGGCGGCCGCCGCCGGACCCGCCTCCTCCACCGCCGTAAAGCGCGCTCTCCGCCATGCTCCGGCCGCCCTGGCGCTGCTGCGCTCACCGGCTGCCTTCGGTTCCTTTCCCCGTTACCGCACCGCCGTCGAACATCTCAACCGCGCTTTCGGGGTGTATGGCGAAGGAGCCGAGCGACTCTCCCTGGGGGATTACAGCCACGGCACGCTCTCCGAATTCGCGCCCGCCGATCTGGAGCGGCTGTCCGCCGGGGAAGAATCCACCCTCTTTCACGATTATTTCGTGAACGAGCTGCTGCCGCAGGTGGCGGCGATGAAGCCGCGTACGGTGTCCCTCTCGGTCAATTACCGGCACCAGGTCCTGCCGGCGTTCGAGCTGGCAGGGCTGCTTCGACGGTGGATGCCGGGGCTCCGCATCGTCGGCGGCGGCGGGATGTTCACCTCCTGGCGGCGGACGCTGCGGGAGGCGGACCTGCGTTTTTCGGCATTCGACCATATCGTTTTCGGGCCGGGGGAAGAACTGCTGCCCCGGATCATCTCAGGGGAGGGCGGCCCGGACTACTTTCTCGAAGAGGGAAGCGAGATCGACTTCCGCCCGGATTTCGACCGGGTCGATCTCAAAGACTATTTTTCTCCCCTGCCGGTCCTGCCGGTCGGCGCCAGCCGGGGCTGCTACTGGCAGCGCTGCCTCTTCTGCCCCGAGGCGGCGACGCCGACCCATCCGTACGCCGCCCATCCCGCCGCCGACCTTCCCGACCTGCTGCTGGATCTGCGGCGGCGCAACGGGACGACCCGCTTCCATCTGACCGACAATGCCGTTCCCGTCGCCGCCCTGCGCCGGGTGGCGGCCCGGCGGGCCGATCTGGCGGGGATTTTCTGGCATGGTTTCGTGCGTTTCGAGCCGGCGCTCCTCGATTCCGGACTGGCCGAAGGGCTGGCGGCCGCCGGCTGCACTATGCTGCAGCTGGGGCTGGAAAGCGGATCGCAGGCGGTCCTTGACCGCTTGGGGAAGGGGACGCGGCTGGAGGATGCGGCGGCGATTCTGGAGCGCCTCCATGAAGCCGGCATCTCCACCTACGTCTATGTGATGCTCGGGACACCCGGCGAAACCGAGGAAGATGCCGTGCGTACCCTGGATTTTCTGGAAGAGCACGCGGCCAGGATCTCCTTTCTCAATATCTCCATCATGAATCTCCCCCGGGAATCGTCTCTCGTGGGGGAGGACGGAGGGGCGGAGATCCGTTCCTCGGCCCTCCTCGACGACGGCCAGCCCCTGGGGCTGTATCGCTCCTTCGAGCCCGCCACCGGATGGGGAAGGGGGGAGGCTCGCCGGTTCCTCCGGCGGCGCCTGCTCGCATCACCGGCGGTGCGGGAGATCGTCAACCGCGTTCCGCCGTGGTTCACCTCGAATCACGCCCCTTTTTTCCCGCCGTCGACTTGAACGGGGCGGCTGTGGTAGAATCGCCTTTTTTTATAGGTCCCCTGGGACCTATACGACCTATTGGACCTATGATGGAACTTTGGCAGCAGAGCCTCAAGCAGAGCCTGACCGATCCGGCCGATCTGGCCGTGAGGTTCGGCATCGATCCCGCCCCCCTGGCGCCGGTGGCGGAGCGCTATCCCATGCGGATCACCCCCCACTATCTGGAATTGATCCGCGAAGCGGGCGATCCGATCTGGCGGCAGTGCGTCCCGGATCCCCGGGAACTAGACGACGGCGGCCTCTCGATCGACCCGCTCAACGAGGAGGCCCTGTCTCCTGCCGCGGGGATCGTCCACCGCTATCCCGACCGGGTCCTCTTTCTCGTCTCGGGGACCTGCGCCTCCTATTGCCGCTTCTGCACCCGCAAGCGCAAGGTCGGCTGCCCCTCGATGCGGGTTTCCCTGGGCGAGGTGCTCGCCGGCATCGACTACATCGCCCGATCCCCGCAGGTGAGCGACGTCATCCTCTCCGGCGGCGACCCCCTGCTGATGTCCGATCTCCTCCTGGAGGACATCCTCGAGCGTTTGCGGCGCATCCCCCACGTGGAGGTGATCCGCATAGGCACCCGGGTGCCGGTGACCCTCCCCGAGCGGATCACGGAAAATCTCTGCCGCATGCTTCGGCGCTTCCACCCCCTCTATCTCAACACCCATTTCAACCACCCCCGCGAGCTCGCTCCCGAGGCGGCCGAAGCCTGCGCCCGCCTCGCCGACGCCGGCATTCAGCTCGGCAACCAGACCGTCCTGCTCAAAGGGGTCAACGACGATCCCGGGGTGATGGCCGAGTTGGTGAAGGGGCTGCTCAGAATCCGGGTGCGTCCCTACTATCTCCACCAGATGGACCTGACCGCCGGAACCGGCCATTTCCGCACTCCTCTGGAGTGCGGGGTGGCGATCATGCGGTCCCTGCGCGGGCCGGTCTCCGGCCTGGCGATCCCCCATTATGTCGTCGATCTTCCCGGGGGCAAAGGTAAAGTGCCGGTGGGTCCGAACTACGTCGAGAGTGAGACTGACCGGCTCGAGATCCTTTCGCCCGGAGGGGAGCGTCTGATCTATCCCGACATTCAGGATTAGGGGAATACCTTTCTCCGGCAGGTTTCTTTTTGTTATAATGAAAAGCAGTCAAAGAAGCGCCTTCCCGGCGTCTTCCTTATTCCCCCCTGGCGGTGCCGCCTTGAGAAGCCGTCTGCCGTTTCGGATTCTGCCCCAGCCTGATGAGATCACCTGCGGCCCGACCTGTCTGCAGGCAGTCTATGCCTATTTCGAGGACCATATTCCCCTCTCCCGCGTCATCTCCGAGGTTTCCATGCTTGAGGGGGGAGGGACCCTGGCGGTGCTTCTCGCCTGCCACGCCCTGCGGCGCGGCTACCGGGCCACCATCTATACCTACAAACTGCAGCTTTTCGATCCGTCCTGGCTGGTGGAGCCGGGTGTCGACTTGAGGGACAAGCTGCGCCGGCAGATGGCTTTCAAGCCTGATCCCAAGCTTCATGTGGCCTCGGAGGCCTTCCTCGAATTTCTCGATCTGGGCGGGGAGCTGCGCTTCGAGGACCTTACCGGAAGCCTGATCCGCCGCCATCTCAGCAAGTCCATTCCGATCATCACCGGCCTTTCGGCCACCTACCTCTACCGTACGCCCCGCGAATTCGGGCGCGACGGAGATTTCGACGACATCCGTGGCGAGCCTTCCGGTCACTTCGTCGTTCTGCACGGCTACGACCGCACGGTGCGCAGCATACTGATCGCCGATCCGCTGCTTCCCAATCCCATGGCGGAAGTCCAGAATTACCCAGTCAGTATCGACCGGGCCATTGGCGCCATCCTGCTTGGGGTGCTCACCTACGATGCCAATCTTCTCATTATCCGCCCTCGCAAGGGCTCACGAGGTTCCCTGCATGCCCATTCTGATCGTCGTCAATGAACCGGCCCGCTGGCCGATCCAAATCCCCGACGTCGAGGTGGTCTCAGCGCGCGCCTATCTTACCCAACCTCAGTTTTCGACCATACGCTTCGTCAAGGTCTTCAACCTCTGCCGCTCCTACCGCTACCAGAGTCTCGGCTATTACGTCTCTCTTCTGGCCGCGGCGCGCGGGCACAAGCCCCTCCCCAGCGTGGCGACGATTCAGGATTTCAAGACCCAGAGCATCATCCGGGGGGTCGCCGATGAGTTGGACGAGCTGATTCAGAAGAGCCTTTCGCCTCTGGCTTCTCGCGAGTTCGTTCTCAGCGTCTATTTCGGGCACAACCTGGCCAAGCGTTACGATCGGCTCAGCCTGCAGTTGTTCAAGATGTTCCAGGCTCCCTTTCTGCGGGCCCATTTCGTCTGCAACGAGAAGAGCGGCAAATGGCAGCTGCAGCACCTTGGCCCCATCTCCGCCAACGAAATTCCAGAAGACCACAGGGACTTCGTGGTGGACGCCGCCCAGCAGTACTTCAGCGGCCGCCGCCGTGGAGGGACGAAAAAAAAGCCCGCCCGCTACGATCTGGCCATCCTGGTCGACCCCAGGGAGGAGGAGGCGCCCTCCAATCCCAGGGCTCTGCAGAAGTTCGTCAAGGCGGCCGAGAAGCTGGGGCTGGCGGCCGAGTTGATCGAGAAGGAGGATTTCGGGCGCCTGGCCGAATTCGACGCCCTGTTCATCCGCGAGACCACTAACGTCAACCATCATACCTACCGCTTCGCCCGCAAAGCAGATGCAGAAGGGCTGGTGGTTCTGGACGATCCGGAGTCGATTCTCCGGTGCACCAACAAGGTGTTTCTCGCCGAGCTTCTGGAGCGAAACGGCGTCCCGGCGCCGCGCACTCTTATCGTGCATAAGGGCAATCGTGAAGAGATCCTGTCCGCCCTGACCCTCCCCTGCATTCTCAAAGAGCCCGACAGCGCTTTTTCCCGGGGCGTGGTCAAGGTGGAGAATCCGGTGGAACTGAAGACTGCGGCGGACAGGCTGCTGGACAAGTCGGACCTGATCATCGCCCAGGAATTCCTCCCCACTCCCTTCGACTGGCGGATCGGCGTTCTCGACCGTCAGCCGATCTACGCCTGCCGCTATTACATGGCGCGCAAGCACTGGCAGATCCTCAAGCGGGACAGCCGCGGAGAGAAAAGCGACGAGGGGCATGTCGACACCCTCCCCTTGGAAAAGGTGCCGCCGGCCGTGCTGCGCACCGCCCTGAAGGCCGCCAATCTCATCGGCGACGGGCTGTACGGGGTCGATCTCAAGACAGTGGGGCGCAAGGTCTACGTGATCGAGGTCAACGACAATCCCAACATCGACGCCGGGTTTGAAGACGCGGTGGAGAAGGATCGACTGTACCGGCAGGTCATGGGAGTGATGCTGCAGCGTATCGAGCGCAGAAAAGCGGGGAGAAGGGCATGAGTTCGGCAAGACCTCTGGGCCTCTTCGAGGGCTTCGGTATCGAACTGGAATATATGATCGTGGAGAGCGGCTCTCTGGCCGTCCTGCCGGTGGCGGACACCGTGCTGGAGAAGGCCGCCGGAGAGCTTGTTGATGAGGTGATGATGGGTGACCTGGCCTGGTCCAACGAACTCGTCCTGCACGTCATCGAGCTCAAGACCAATGGCCCGGCGCCGAAGTTGGCCGGACTGGCGGACTCCTTCGCGGCCGACGTCCGCAGGATCAATGCCCTGCTTGAACCGCTGGGCGGCCGGCTGATGCCCGGCGCCATGCATCCCTGGATGGACCCCATTCGCGAGATGCGCCTCTGGCCCCATGACAACGGCCCCATCTACCAGGCCTACGACCGGATCTTCGGCTGCCACGGCCACGGCTGGGCCAACCTGCAGAGCATGCACATCAATCTGCCTTTTTCAGGCGACGCCGAATTCGCCCGGCTGCATTCGGCCATCCGTCTCGTTCTTCCTCTCCTGCCGGCTCTGGCCGCCTCCTCTCCGGTCATGGACGGCCGTCCGACGGGCCTGCTCGACAATCGCCTGGAGGTCTACCGCAACAACCAGCGGCGCATCCCCTCCATCGCCGCGCAGGTCATCCCCGAGCCGGTGTTCAGCCGGGCTGAATACGAGGAGCGCATCCTGCGGCCGATGTACCGGGACATCGCCGCCCACGATCCGCAGGGGGTGCTGCAGTGCGAGTGGCTCAACTCCCGGGGGGCCATCGCCCGCTTCGAGCGCAGCGCCATCGAGATCCGGGTCCTCGACGTGCAGGAGTGTCCCCGGGCCGACCTGGCGATAGCGTCCCTCGTCGTCGCCGTGGTGCGGGCGCTGACCGATGAGCGCTGGAGCAGCCTGGCCGAACAGCAGCGCTGGCCGGTCACGGCCCTGGAGCGGATTCTCCTTGCGGCCATCCGTCAAGGGGAAGATGCCGTCATAGAGGACGAAGATTATCTGGAACTATTCGGGTTCTCCGGCGGCTCCTGCAGCGCCGCCGACCTGTGGAGGTATCTGGCGGAAGCGGTCCTGAAGCCGGAGGACGAACACCGGCCGGCTCTGGAAACCATCTTTGAAAAGGGAACGCTGGCCCGGCGCCTTCTCGCCGCCCTCGGGGCGACCCCGGGGACGGAACGTCTGCGGGAGACCTACGGACGTCTCTGCGATTGCCTGGAGAATGGGGAGATGTTCCATGGCTGAGCGGCGGGTGGTGGTGAGCTGCGAGCATGGCGGCAACCGGGTGCCGGAGCGCTACGGAGAGCTGTTCGCCGGAGCGGGGGAGCTTCTGGCCAGTCACCGCGGCCAGGACATCGGCGTCCTCCCCCTGGCCGCTGAGCTGGCCGAAAGGCTCGGGGTCCCCCTCCATGCCGGGACCGTCACCCGCCTCCTGGTCGATTTGAACCGCTCCCCCGGCAGCCGCACCCTCTTCTCCGAGTTCACCCGGGATCTTCCGCAGTCCGAGCGCGAGCGCATTCTGGCCCGATACTACCGCCCTTATCGGGAGGGGGTGACGGCGGAGGCCGCCGCTCACATCGCGGCTGGCGCGCAGGTCGTTCACCTCTCCCTCCATTCCTTCACCCCCGAGTGGGACGGCATGGAGCGCCGGGCCGACCTGGGGCTGCTTTACGACCCCCGCCGACCGGGTGAGCTTGATTTCTGTGCTGAGCTCCACCGGGGGCTGCGCCAGGCGGCTCCCCATCTCCGGGTGCGCCGGAACTATCCCTATCTGGGCACTTCCGACAGCTTGGTGACGACCCTGCGCCGACGGTTTCCTCCGGCATCCTACCTGGGAATCGAGATCGAGGTGAACCAGAAGCATCCGGCGGGCGACCGGAGGGAGTGGGAAGAGATGCGGAGGGTGGTCTGCGAGGTGCTGGCCGGCCTGACTACAGCGATTCAGGAGTGAAGGCTACCACCTGATCAATGTTTTCGGTGCCGGTCAGGATCATCACCAGCCGGTCGACGCCCAAGGCGATGCCGGCGGCTTCGGGCATGGTTTCGAGCTCGGAAAGGAATTTTTCAGGAGAAGGGTAGGGGGGCTTGCCGGCGGCCCGGCGGGCCGCCTCGTCGTGCTCGAAGCGCTGCCGCTGTTCGATCGGATCGGTGAGCTCGGAGAACGCGTTGGCCAGCTCCAGGCCCGCGATGTAGAGCTCGAAGCGCTCGGCGACCTTCGGATTGCCGGGATTTTTTCGGGCGAGGGCGGCCAGTTCGGCGGGGTATTCGGTGAGGAAGGTCGGGATTTCCCGCCCCAGGTGCGGCTCGACCTCGAAGGCCATGATCTCATCGAAGCGGTCCGTCGCCAGGGCCTCTTCGAGGCTGACCGTCGCAAAACGATCAAAAGCCTCGGCGACCGTGAGCCGTTCCCAGGGAGAAACCAGTTCGATCCTTTTCCCCTGCCAGATCAGGAACCCGTCCGGGATCAGGCTCCGCAGCAGATCCTCACACTCTTCCATCAGGGCCCGGTAGTCGACCTCCGCCCGGTACCATTCGAGCATGGTGAATTCGGGGAGGTGCTTTCCCCCGCGCTCCTCCCGGCGCCAGACCCGGCAGATCTGGAACAGCCTGGGATAGCCCGCCGCCAGCAGCCTTTTCATGGCCAGTTCGGGGGAGGTGTGGAGAAACCACCCTTCGGCGGCCGCCGCGTCGATGTGTACTTCGGGCGCGTTACCCGGGATGCGGTGGGGGGTCTCCACCTCCAGATAGCCCCGTTCGATGAAGAAAGCCCGGATTGCCTGAACGATCCGGGCCCGCTCTTCAAGTATCGGCCTTTTGCGGGCGAGCGCCCAATTTGTTTCCATGGTCATTCTCGCGCCCAAGTCCCAAGTCCCTGGTCACTGATCACTGATCACTGATCACTGATCACTGATCACGGCAGTTACTCCTTCACCCTCGTGACGTACTCGCCGGTGCGGGTGTCGATCTGGATCAGGGTTCCTTGCTCGACGAAAGAGGGGACCTGCAGGGTGTAGCCGGTCTCGACGGTCGCCGGCTTATTGTTTCCGGCGGCGGTGTCCCCCTTGACCCAGGGGTCGGACTGGGTGACGCGCAGGTTGACGAAGTTGGGGAGGGTGATGCCGATGCCGCGGTCGCCGTGCATGAGGACGCTTACCTCCATGTTGTCGATCAGGAAGTACTTGTCGTCTCCGAGGGTCTCCTCGGAAAGGTGGACCTGCTCGTAGGACTTCTTGTCCATGAAGACGTAGCCGTTCTCGTCCTGGTAGAGATACTGCATGTCCCGCTCTTCGAGACTGGCCGGCTCGAAGCTTTCGCCGCTGCGGTAGGTGCGGTCGAAAAGGGAGCCGGTGATCATGTTGCGCAGTTTGCACTTGTAGAGGGCCTGGCCTTTGCCCGGCTTGGTGAAATCGAACTGGGTGACGACGTGAGGTTCGCCGTCGATCATGACTTTGAGACCCTTTTTAAGGTCGGCGCAGGAATACATGGGAGATTCTCCTTCTATGATTTTTTTTTCGATCGGAATTGCGACCAGGGGTAAACACTACATTAAATCACAAAATTTCCCGGCTTGTCACGAAAATTTGCCAAGGAGCGATTGTGTCGAACGCCGGGGATATGCTAAATTCACAACGAAACAAAAACCATTTCGAGGAGTTCAGAGATGATCACCACAGCCGACCTGAAGCGCGGTCTCGTAATCCGGATCGACCAGGCCCCCTGCATTGTAGTTGACCTCACCACCCAGTCTCCCTCGGCCCGGGGCGGCAGCACCTTGGTCAAGACAAAGTACCGCAATCTCCTGACCGGCCAGGTCCTGGAAAAGACCTTCAAGGCCGGGGACAAGGTAGACGAAGCCGATTTCGAGCGGCGCAAGGGCCAGTTTCTTTATCCTTCCGGAGATGACGGTGTGTTCATGGACCTGGAAAGCTACGACCAGTACGAACTC
>NZ_KI421415.1:35033-48416 GCF_000472285.1 Desulfuromonas sp. TF | reverse complement strand
GATTCATGCTCGCAGTGTTGCAAAACAAAGTTTTGCAACACTGCACTCTTTCGGAATCCCTCAGATTATTTCTCGCCTGGACCGGAGCTGTTCGAGCCGGTTCAGGGATTTCTGCTGGAGGGGACGGAGGTGCAGCTCGGCATCTTTCAGGGACAGGTGGTGAGCGTCGATCCTCCCATGACGGTGGAGCTCACCGTCACCGAAACGGCCCCCGCCATCAAGAATGCCACCGCCACTGCCCAGACGAAGGAAGCGGTCCTGGAGACCGGCCTGAGAATCCAGGTGCCGGGTTATCTGGAGACGGGGGAGAAGATCAAGGTGGACACCCGGGAAGCCCGTTTCGTCTCTCGGGCCTGATCCTCACTCCCTTTTTCGCAATTCTGCAAATCCCCTCCGATTCATGCTCGCAGTGTTGCAAAACAAAGTTTTGCAACACTGCACTCTTTCGGAATCCCTCAGATTATTTCTCGCCTTCATGCGTGCTCTCCTTGACTTCCAGAGGGAAAGCCCGCCTTTTTCTCTTCTTTCTTTGCATTTCTGCAAATGCCGACGCGCTGCCGCATCCCCCCCCTGATCCTTGTTCCGCATTCTAAGTCACTGTATTTACACCGAAGTCGGTGAGAATCGGGCCCTCCTAAAACATTGGTATGCAGGTTGCTCTATCCGTATACAACACCGGGAGGTTCCTCCCCCATCGGATCGGAGCGAAGCCCATGCAGAACAGCCAGGTATGCCCCTTCTTTCGTAAAGACGACGACTGCTGCGATGTCGGCTGCGGCTACATCACCTCTCATGACGTTCAGATGATGGTGACCTATTGCAATAATCGCATCGCGGACTGTTCGAAATACCAGGAACTGGTGGCCCGTTATCCTCAGGAAAAAGTCGGAGCCCCCGTTTCGCCTCTTCCGACGTCGCCCCGGCCGGCGCAGCCGGCTTTTGCTCCCGCGGCGGCAGGTGGGATAAGGCAAAAACCGCTTATCCGTCCTTTCAGAGTGAAATGGCCGCTGCCGCACCATATCCGGTACATCTCTGCCAACAACTGCTCGAGTTCCATTCAACTAAAGGAGGAAAACGAAATGACACTGCCAAACGCAAGCAGAAAAGGCTGGACCGTCGCTCTGGCGGGGACGGGCATCAACCTGGCCCTGGGCATTCTCTACACCTGGAGCATCTTCAAGGGCGCGATCGCCGATTCGATCGCCACGGGCGGACCCGACGCTTTCAACTGGGACAAGGCCTCGATCAACGACCCCTATGCCGTGGCCTGTCTGGCCTTTGCCGTGGCCATGATTTTGGCCGGAAAAGTTCAGGACAAGTTCGGCCCCAAAGTCACCTGCATCATCGGCGGTCTCATGGTCGCAGCCGGTTTCATCTGGATTTCCCAGACCACGAGCTACCTGGCCTGGGTGATCGGCTTCGGGGTTCTGGCGGGGATGGGGATCGGTTTCGGCTACTCGGCGGCCACCCCGCCGGCTCTCAAGTGGTTTCCGCCGGCCAAGACCGGTCTCATCGCCGGCCTTGTCGTTTCCGGTTTCGGCCTGGCTTCAGTCTATATCGCTCCTTTGGCGAAATATCTTCTCGAGGGCTACGGCCTGCAGCAGTCCATGCTCTTTTTCGGCATTGCCTTTGCCGTGGTGGTCAGCGGCCTGGCCCTGTTGATCAGCAACCCTCCCGCAGACTTCGTACCCGCCGGAGTTTCCGCGGCCGGCGCGGCGAAGAAGACGGCGAGCGCAGGGGATTGCAAACCGTCTCAGCTCTTCCGGGATGCCCGATTCTATACCCTCTGGGCCTGCTTCTTCATCGGGGCAGGCGCCGGCCTCATGGTTATCGGCAGCGCCAAGGGGCTGGCCTCGGCGAGCCTGGGCGAGATGGCTTTCCTCGTGGTCGTCATCATGTCCGTCGGCAACGCCGCCGGCCGCCTGGTGGCCGGCGTGGTGTCCGACAAGATCGGCCGTGCCAACACCCTGCTGATCATGCTGGTCTTCCAGGCCGCTCTCATGTTCGCCGCCATCCCCGGTCTCAGCGGCAAGGGAAGCCCTCTGATGGTCGTCCTGCTGGTCACCTTCATGGTCTTCAACTACGGCACCAATCTCGCCCTATTTCCCTCTTTCGCCAAGGATTACTGGGGAATGAAAAACTTCGGCATGAATTACGGCATCCTCTTCTCAGCCTGGGGAATCGGAGCAGCCGTGCTGGTGCGTGTCTCGGAAATGCTGAAGGTCAAGACCGGCAGCTTCACCACCTCCTTTGCCGTAGCAGGCGTCATGCTTCTGGTCGGGGCGATGCTCAGTCTCTCCCTGCGCCAGCCCAAGGCGGTGGCCGTCGAGCAGGAGGCTCTTGCCGGCGAGATTGTTGAAGAGGAGGACCTGGAACTCCAGCGGGTCGGTTTGAAGTAAGTCTCAGAACCCGAGCTATCCAGAAAAGCGAAAGGCCGTCCTTTGTCGGGACGGCCTTTCCGCTTACAACATCTAAAATCAAAGTCAAAACCATCTCACGCCCGTTTCGCTTCGCTCACTCAAGCCGCAAAGACCGCAAAGAAGTCAAAAACAGAAAGGTCTTCTCTGCGCCTCCGCGCCTCCGCGTGAAGGATTTGCTTATCCGCGCTCAGGGGACGGAGTGGGCGAAGAACTGATCGGGGGCGGTGGTCAACTGCAGGACTTCGGTAAAGGAGACTCCGAGGGGTTTCATCAGGAAGATGACCATCAGGCCGATGATCAGGAAGGCGGCAGTCCAGTTGAGCAGCCCCGTGAGCCAGGGCCAGTCGGCTTCCTTTCGCTTCTGCCGCTTATCCTGTTCCTCTTCCTCGTCGCGGACCATGGCCCGGGCCGCTTTCCTCATGATCCTGCCGGAGCTGAGAAAAATCACGGCCGAGATGATGAATTGCGGCATGATGTCGATGGAAAATATTCCCGACCCAAGCATGATCCCGTAAAAGGCCATGGCGCAGATTCCCAGGAGGGTCATCTGTCTGCTGAGTCTGGCGTTCATGGGGAACCTCCTTCCCGATGCTTCCGGCCGCGTTTGCATGAAGTAGAATGACGTTTTAGCTATATGGGAAAACTTAGCTTTTGTTGTGCACGATGTCAAGCATAAAGCCCGCAAATGGCGACGGCACAAGGATTCCGCAGATTGCGATCAGGAATGGTCTTCCCTGCGGATATCGTATTTCTTGAGCTTGCGATAGATGGTGGCCATGTTCATCCCCGCCTCCCGTGCGGCGGCTTCGATGTTGCCGCCGGTTTTTTTCAGCAACTCCTTTAGGTAATTTGTTTCGAACCGGGACAGGGCGGCGGCGTACTCGCTCTCCGGGCATCCATCCCCTTCTTCATCCGAGGCGGGGATTTCGATGAACCGTTTCAGGACCGCCAGGCTGATCGTTTCGCCGCTCTCGACGGCCATGCAAGCCTCGATCACGTTGCGCAGCTGGCGGATGTTGCCAGGCCAGTCGAAGGAGCAGGCGGCCCGGTGCGCCTCGGGGGAGAGCCCCGTGAAGGCGGTGACGAATTTCTCGTTCTGGGATTTGATGAAACTGGTCGCCAGCAGAGGGATGTCCTCCCGGCGCTCCCTCAGAGGAGGAAGGTGCAGGTTGACCACGTTCAGCCGGTAATAGAGGTCCTCGCGGAAAGAACCGTTTTCGACGCCGGTGCGCAGATCGGAATTGGTGGCGGAGAGAATGCGCACGTTCACCTTGGTCGGCCTGGTCTCGCCGATCCGGAGAAACTCCTGCTCCTGGAGGAAGCGCAGGAGGGTTTTCTGCACGTTCATGGGCAGGTTCCCGACCTCGTCGAGAAAAAGGGTGCCGCCGTCGGCCGCTTCGAGCAGTCCCTGGCGGTTTTCCGTGGCTCCGGTGAATGCTCCCTTTTTAGAGCCGAAGAGTTCGCTCTCCAGCAGCGTCTCGGGCAGCGCGCCGCAGTTGATGGCGACGAACCGTTTGTCCTGGCGAGGCGAATTGTAATGGATGGCCTGGGCGATCAGTTCCTTCCCCGTCCCCGACTCGCCGGTGATCAGCACCGAGGTATCGCGGATCGCCACCTTTTCCACCGTTTCCAGAAGCTTCTTGAGCCCCGGCGAGGCGCCGATGATCTTGTCGAAGCGGAATTTTCCGACCAGTTCCCGGCGCAGCTCGCGGTTTTCCTCCAGAAGCTGGGAATGCTTCAGCGCATTCTTGACCCGGTAGAGAAGCTCCTCCGGTTCGAAGGGCTTGGTCAGCATGTCGTAGGCCCCCTTGCGCAGAGCCTGAATGGACATCTCCACCGTGGCAAAGGCGGTGATCATCACCACCGGCACGGCCGGCGCCCTGGTCTTGATCCGCTCCAGCACCTCGAGACCGTCCATCCCCGGCATCTTGATGTCGGTGATGACCAGGTCCCACTGGTCGGGGCGAAAGGCCTCCACCGCCTCGAAGGAGCGGGTGAAGGCCCGGACCGCGTACCCGCTGTCGACCAGGACCGCTTCCATCATTCGGCAGAGCCCCTCTTCATTGTCGATCAGCATGATCCTTTTCGGGTTCATGATCGATAATCCTCCCGTCCCAGCGGCAGTGTGATGGTGACCGTTGTCCCCTCTCCCGGGGTGCTCTCCATGGAAATCCTCCCCTGGTGCTGCTCGACGATCTGTCGGGTAATCGCCAGTCCCAGACCTGTTCCCCGGGCCTTGGTGGTGAAAAAGGGCTCGAAAATCCTGTCCATATGTTCCTCGGCAATGCCGGCGCCGTTGTCGCTGAAGGTGATCCGGAGGACGCCGTCTCCGTCGGATGCCGTTCCCACCACCAGCCGCCCACCCTTGTCCATGGCGGCGCCCGCGTTCAGGATGAGGTTGATGGCCACCTGCCTCAGCTGGTCGCCGTCCGCCATGATTCGGGGGAGCGCCGGGGCGAATTCCCGGGCGATGGTCACATGGTGCATGTCGGTGTGGTTGGCGGCAAAATCGACGATCTGACCCAGAAGTTCGTTGATGTCGGTTTCTTCCAGGGTCGGTTTGGGAGTGCGGGCATAACTCAGCAGATCCTGAACGATCTTTTTGCACCGCTTGCTTTCCCGCTTGATCTCATGGATGAACTTATAGTGAGGGTCCTCCGGACCGATCTTCCCCTCGATGTAGCTGGCATAGCCGAGGATGACCCCCAGGGGGTTATTGATCTCGTGGGCGACTCCGCTGGAAAGAATGCCCAGGGAGGCCATTTTACCCTGTTGGGCCAGGGCCGCTTCCATTTCCCGGTTGCGCTGGATGATGGAAGTCATGCGGTTGAAGTTGACGGCCAGTTCCCCAAGTTCATCGTTGCTCTCCACGGTCATCTGCTGATCGAGACGCCCCTGTTTCACCTTGCGGATGACCGAGATCATGTGATGAATGGGGTCGGTGAGAACCTTGGCGGCGAGAAAGACCATGGCGATGGAAATAAGACCCACGACGAGAGAGATTACCACCAGGCTGCGCACGATGCGTCCCTCGATGAGGTTGGCTTCCCGGTAGAATTCGTCTTCGTAGGAACCGACGGCGACGATCAAGTCCCAGGGCTTGAAATAACTGTAGCGGACGATTTTCATCCGAGCTTCGGGGTCGCCCAGGTTCTTCCAGGGGTAACGGATCCATCCTTCCTTTTTTTCGCACATTTCGCGGATGAAATGAAATCCGTTCGAATCGGTGGAGTCGAATATGTTGACGCCTTCGGCATCGGGATGAATGACCAGGTTTCCCTCGCTGTTCATGCAGTAGATGTAACCGGTCTGCCCCACTTTCTTGTTTTTGATCTTGGCCTTGAGCTCTTCGAAGGCAATTTCTTCGAATTCGGCAGCCTCGTAGGTTTCGTCCAGGTATCCTCCGGTGGCAAGGATCCAGTCCCATTCGGGAAAATAGCGATAGGCGACGACCTTCTGCCGGGGCCGCCGGTCGCCGAGGACTTCGTTGCGCCACGGATAAACGATGAACAGCACGTGCCCCGGTTTGGAACGCACCGCTGCCTTGCACATGGCCCGGATGAAATGGCGGCCTTCCTCATCCTGTTCGTCGTAGACGTTTTCTCCTTCGCGGGCGATATGTACTTCGAGATCGCCCTTGCTGGTCATGGCGTAAATGTAGCCGCTGTCCCCGACGTTGACCCGTTTGAGGGCTTTTTTCGCCTCCCGCCTGGCCGCCTCCAGGTCCATTTTGCCGTCCAGGTACTGATTGTGCTGCGCCTGCACCAGGCTGTAGGCGAGATCGGTCAAGGCTCTCAATTCCTGCCTGACGGTCTCCTTTTTGTCCTCGGTATACACCTGAAACTGACGATGGTGGGAATCGAGCAGGTCGATGGTGAAGGTCGCCATATGTTCCAGATCGTCCTTGCTGGTCTGGGTCAGACCGAGGTTCGCCTGGCGTGTGGAGATGTAGCCGATGACATTGCCGACCACGATGATGGGGATAAGGACCAGTGGCAGAACCACCACCAGCAGCTTCCAGCGGAGTTGGAGATTGTTGACGAATTTGAAGAGGTGTCGGGGCATAGGTATTCAGGGGCTGTTGAAAAGGAATTTGTTCTGCGAAAAAAACAACATATATCGCAGGGAAGATGAGGGGATTATGGTGTAAACGGAAGGTCAAGTCAAGGGCGGCCGCGCCGGGGATGAAGGTTGATCAAAACGTGGTTTTCCCAGGCTGATCAAAAATGTCCAGATGCAAGGCGGACGACATCCTTCGGAAAAAGGCGTACCTGGAAGGTACGTCGTTGACGAAGGATGAGGACAACGCCGCAGGTGGGCGTTTTTCATCAGCTTTTCAGGTCAATAGAGTTCGTAGCGCAGCAGCCGGCATTCGATCGGCCCGTTGAAAAGGACGATGCGGCGCGAGGCCTTGAGGCCGACGAATTTGGCAAGCTGGGGATTGCCGCTGAAGAGATAGGCCGTATACCCCGCCGCGTTCTGCTTCATGGCGTCGCCGATCTGGCGATAGAGGCTTTTGAGCTGTTCGATCTCCCCGAGCCGGGCGCCGTAAGGGGGGTTGAAAAGAAGAATTCCGGGTCCGGGAGGAGGAGCAAGACTGCGAATGTCGGCCCGGTTAAGGGTAACGAGCCTGCCGACTCCGGCCCAGGCGGCATTTTTGCGGGCCATGGCCAGGGCCGCGGGGGAGATGTCGGACCCGATGATCGGCGCCGGCAGGGTATCCAGAATCTGTCCCCTGGCCTCCTCAACCAATCCCTGCCACACGTCCGGCCGGAAATCGGGCCAGCGCTGAAAGCCGAAATCCTGCCTCTCCAGTCCGGGCGGCCGGCCGGAGGCTTTCAGGGCCGCCTCGATGGGGATGGTTCCCGAGCCGCACATGGGATCGAGAAGGGGGATGCTGCCGTCCCAGTCGGTGAGCTCGATGAGAGCGGCGGCGAGGGTCTCCTTCAGGGGCGCCTCGGCCCGCTCGCGCCGGTAGCCCCGCTGGTGCAGACTGCCCCCCGAGGTGTCGAGGCTGACGGTACAGCGGTTTTTCGCCACGTGAAGATTGACCCTGAGGTCGGGATCCCTGGGGGCGACGTTGGGACGCCGCCCGAAACGGTCGCGCAGGGAGTCGACAATGGCATCTTTCGCCTTCAGGGCCGCAAATCCGCTATGGGTGAGTGAGGAGTCGCGAAGATTGCAGTCCACCGCCAGGGTCATGTCGGGATTGAGGTAATCATGCCAGGGGAGAGCCCGCAATCCCTGGTAGAGACTTTCGCCGCTGTCGCATAAAAATTCCGCAAGAGGCATGAGGACGCGGTTGGCGGTTCGCAGCCACAGATTGGCGCGCCAGGCGTCGATCATCGGACCCTCAAAGCGGACTCCGCCTGTTTCCGTGACGATTCCGGCGATGCCCAGTTTCTGCAGTTCGTCGGCAAGGACCTGCTCCATTCCCTTGCCGGTCGTGGCGAAGAACGAGCGGATGGAAGAATGATCGAGGGCGTATTCAGACAAAGCGGCCGGTCTCCAGCGATGTTTCGGAAATGGCCAGGTTGGTGCGGTAATGGCGGATTTCCAGAATGGCGATTTTAGCGATGGAGGCTACCGGTACGCCGATAATCATCCCGAGGACGCCGTAAAGCTTCCCGCCCATGATGATGGCCAGAATAACCCACAGGGGGTGGAGGTTGGCGACCCGGGAGATGAGAATAGGGATCAGGATGAAATTATCCACCAGGACCTGGGCAATGAGAAAATAGACGATGACGATCCACCAGAACTGGCCGCCCATGCCGAGATCGATCAGTGCGATGAGGATGCCGGGGATCATGCCGACGATCGGTCCGATATAAGGGACCAGGTTGGTGACTCCGGCAACCAGTCCGAGAATGGGAGCATAACGGATGTCTGTCATGGAAAGCCCCGCGGTGACGACCGCGCCGACGATAAAGGCCTCGAGAAGGCGGCCGCGAATGAACTGGGCCATCTGGTGGCTGACGAGATAGAAGAGGTCGTGGACCATTTCGAAGTAACGGTTGGGGGTGAGGGCGACGGTGGCTCGCATGATGCGGTGGCCGTCCCTGAGAAAGAAAAAAGAGAAAAGGGGAACAAGAATCAGCAGGCTGCCGAGACGCAGGGCCGATTTAGGGGTCTGCACCAGGATCTGGGACAGCAGCTGCTCGGCAAGAGTGCGGGCTCGTCCCGGCAGATCGTAATTGACGATGAAGGGGAAATGGTTGTGCAGATTGGCCTGGACTTCCCTGAGGAATTCGATGAGGCCGGCAGTGTAACGGGGGAGGTCGGACTTCAGGGACATCCACATCCCCAGCCACTTCGGACTGAACCAGCTCCCGGCCAGAAACAGCAGAATAAATATCAGCAGGTAAATGACGAAGATGCCGGCGGTGCGACTGATCCTCTCCCCCTCCACCAGGCGCACTGCCGGTTCGAGAAGGAAGGTGACGATCAGGGAAAGCAGAAGAGGGAGGAAGAGCCCCGCCGTTGCCGTCCGGAAGAGGGAAATGACCGTCGACGCCGAGAAGAATATAGCCAGCCCCGATGCAATGGCGGCGGTCAGGACGATGTAGAACAGCAGCAATTGGGGTCTGGAAAATTTATTGTTTGAGAGATTCATGGCTGCCTTCTTCGGAATCGGTCCCTGTCGGAGCGGCGGAAGCGGCGGCGGCCGCCTGGAGCCTGCGGATTTCCTGCCCGGTCGCCTGAAGGCGTTCGCTGATGATACGGGTGAGCCCCAGCAGGATCTTGCTGGCGATGCCCGGATGTCTTTGCACTGTTTTCAGCAGATCGGCGCGAAAGAGGCCAAACAGTTCGGCGGATTCCAGGGTCCGGGCCGATGCGGTGCGGGAGGTGGGAGCGGTCAGTGTGGTTTCGCCGAAAAAGTCGCCCGGTCCGAGCAGTGCCAGAGGCTCCTCTCGTCCTTCGGCATTGCGGAGGAAAATTTCCACCTTGCCGGTGCGTATGACATACATGCCGGAGCCCGTGTCCCCCTCTTCGAAAACGATTTCCCCGGGAGAGTAGCGGCGGATGTGAACCAGGGATTCCAGGTAGGCCAGTTCGCGCCCCTCCAGTTCAGAAAAAACGGGCACGGTCCCCAGGAAAAAGGCGAGCGATTCTTCTTCCGGTTTCTTGCGGAAAATGTTGCTCCACAGCAGATTCAAGGCTCGTCTCCTCAGTACGGTTCTGCAAAGACGGCATTATATCAATCTGAAGATTTAAAACCAGTGAAAACTGGTGGTTCCCTGGAAGACCAAGGCTTTGGGAATTACTTCAGCGGACAGGACACGTCCTCCAGTCCCTTCCCTTTCATTTGACAGAAAAATGCCCCCTTGATATTCTCAATTCCACCTCAGCGAGTACATTCCCTCTCCATTGCAAAACGCCCGGATCGCCCCGGCTTTATGTCCATCGGATAACCGCTTGCAGGAAGTCGACCTGAAAAAATATCCCGCCGCCCCCGGCGTCTACATCATGAAGGGGGAGGACGAGGGCGTTCTTTATGTGGGCAAGGCCAAAAATCTGCGCAACCGCCTGCGCACCTATTTTTCGGCCCGGGGCGATGGCAGGAACCACATCCGGTTTCTTATGGACCGGGTTCGGAATATTGCTATCATTGTCACCGACACGGAAAAAGAAGCGCTCATCCTTGAGAACACCCTGATCAAGAAATACCGCCCCCGCTACAACATCCATCTGCGCGACGACAAAACCTATGTCTCGATTCGCCTCGATCCTCGTGAGGAGTTTCCCGCCCTGCAGGTGGTGCGCAAGGTCAGGCGCGACGGCGCACTTTATTTCGGGCCCTTCTCCTCCTCCTCGGCGGTGCGCGAGACCCTCAAGGAGATCTACCGCATTTTCCCCTTGCGCCATTATCCCCTGGCCGCCTGCCGCCGCCGCGGCCGTCCCTGCCTCTTCTACCAGATCGGCCAGTGCAGCGCACCCTGTCACGGCAAGATCAGTCTGGAGGAATACCGGGAGCTCGTCAGAGGGGTGATCGCCCTGCTGTCGGGTCGGGAGAACGAGGTCGTCGCCCTGCTGGAGGAGAAGATGAAGGCCGCCGCTGCCGGAATGCGCTTCGAGGAGGCCGCCCGGCTGCGGGACCAGGTCCGCGCCATCGAGCAGACGGTGGAAAGGCAGAAGGTGGTCGAGGCCGGAGGCGGAGACCAGGATGTGATCGGGTTGCACCGGGAAGGGGGGGAGGTGGAGTTGGCCGTTCTCTTCATCCGCCGGGGCAAGCTCATCGGCCGGCGCATCTATGATCTGGAATGGCGTCTTGCCGAGGACGAGCTTCTTTCCAATTTTATTCAGCAGTTCTATGGCCTGGACATCTTTATCCCCGACCAGGTACTGCTTCCCTTCGCTCTCGACGATGCGCCGGCTCTTTCCGAATGGCTGACCGAGCGCAAGGGGAAAAAGGTGGCGGTCACGGCGCCGCAGCGGGGGGCGAAGCGCGAGATCGTCTCCCTTGCCGAGCGCAATGCCCTGGAGGCTTTCCGCGAGCGGGGAAGCCGCCGAGAGGCCCGGCAGGGGGTTCTCGAGGAAATCCGGGAGAAACTGCACCTGTCCCGGCTGCCCCGTCGCATGGAGTGTTTCGACATCTCAAACGTCGGCGGACGTCAGAGCGTCGGCAGCATGGTGGTGCTGACCGACAGCGAGCCGGACAAGGGGGCCTATCGCCATTTCCGGATCCGCTCCGTCGAGGGGGCCGACGATTACGCCTCTCTCTATGAGGTGCTCAAAAGAAGGCTGCTCCGGGGGATTGAGGAAGACCTCCTCCCCGATTTCATTCTCATCGACGGCGGCAAGGGGCAGCTTTCGGTTCTTTCCGCCGTTCTAGCGGAGATGGGATTAGAGGAGCGCATCGATGCCGCCGGAATCGCCAAGAGCCGGGTGCTGGCCAACGTGCGGGGAAAGGCCGTGGAGCGCAGCGAGGAGCGTTTTTTCCTTCCGGGGCGTAAAAACCCGGTGCTGCTTCGCCAGGGTTCTCCTGCCCTGTTCATGCTTGAGCGGCTGCGGGACGAGGCGCATCGCTTCGCCATCACCCATCATCGCAAGCTGCGCGGCAAGCAGGCCCTTCAATCCTCCCTGGAAGAGATTCCGGGGGTGGGTCCGGTGCGACGCAAGGCTCTCCTGAAGCATTTCGGCAGTCTGAAGAAGATCAAGGAGGCATCCCTGGAAGAGCTGAATGCCGCTCCCGGGGTCAATGCCTCACTGGCCCGGGACGTCTGGAGCTTTTATCAGGGGGGGGAGAATGTGGAGAAGGAGAAGCCTGAACAGAGCTAGTCAGAATGCAGAAAATAGAATAAAAGCTGGCCTCTTCAGTTTGAGCATGCTCTGATTGTCTTCTGTCTTCTGTCTTCTGTCTTCTGTCTTCTGTCTTCTGTCTTCTGTCTTCTGTCTTCTCTTTACTCAAGCGGCTGGTGCACCTTCCCTTCCAGGGGGACGAGAACGATCTGGATGCGCCGGTTCTGGGCGCGCCCCTCGGGGGTGTCGTTGCCGGCGATGGGCCGGTGTTCGCCGAAACCGCAGGCGGCGAGCCGTTCAGCGGGGATGCCGATCTTGTCCTGGAGAAAATGGACGACGTTCGTCGCTCGGGCGGTCGAGAGCTCCCAGTTGGAGGGGAAGGTCTGCTGAAGGCGGGTGCTGATGGGGACATTGTCGGTATGTCCCTCGACACGGATTTCCTTATCGGCGACCTCCTTGAGGATGTCTCCGACCCGGCTCAGCACCTCCAGTCCGGCGGGCTTCACCGCGGCCTCGCCAGAGGCGAAGAGTATCCGCTCCACCATGTTGACGGTGAGGCGTCCCTGCAGTTCGGAAATAGTGATCTCGCCCCGCTCGATCTCCGATTCCATCTTGTCCACCAGCTCATCGTAGGTATTCTTCATCTGAGCGATTCGCGCCTCGCGGGCGATCCGCTCCTGTTCCACCTGCTGGGTCAAATCCCGGTTCCGGTCCTCCAGCCTGTCGATGGTCCGGCGCATTTCGGCCATCGCCTCTCCCGCTTCTTCGCTGCGTGCCGAAAGGACCCGCTCCACTCGGTCGATGTCGGCACGGGCTCGGCTGAGATCCTGCTGCAGGGCTGAATTCCTGGCCAAAGCCTCAGCCAGGCTCTGATTGAGATCGTCATTGCGGGTGGCCAGTTCCGTTTGTTTTTCCAGCAATTGCTGAAGTTCGTTCTCGAGGTTGTGAATGGTGGCGGACAGGCTGTCCGCTTTATCGACCTGCTGCTGATAGGTCGATTTGCTGACGCAGCCGGAGAGTAGAAAAAGGATGAGCGGCAATGCAGATAGAAAAGAAAGGCGCACGTTGAATCTCCTTGGGGGGGTGGAAAGTCGGACCATGACCTAAACTTTTAAGCAAAAAATGGCCAAAAGTAAAGCAATTTACTTTTAGCACGGGCGTCGGGTTTTCGGTTGCGGCGGGTTGAAAAGATATGGTATAAAAAAGCGTTTTCAATATGTTAGGGGGTACCTCATGTTTGAGATTGACAGGATAATCCGTAACGCCCTGCAGGAAGACATCGGCTTGGGTGATGTGACCACGATGGCGACGGTGGAATCCGGGGTCGTCGTTCGCGCAGAACTTGTGGCCAAAGAAGATTTCGTCCTGTCCGGCATCGATGTCGCAGGGCGGGTTTTTAAGCTTCTTGATGAGAACGTTGCGTTTGAAAAACTTCTGGAAGACGGCCAGGGCGTCCGCCGCGGCGAGGTTCTGGCCTGGCTGAAAGGGGAAGCTTCCGCTCTGCTGCAGGGAGAACGTGTCGCGCTGAATCTTTTGCAGCGCATGAGCGGCGTGGCCACACTGACTTCCCAATTCGTCAGGGAAGTGGCGGAAACGGGGGCCACGATCGTCGATACCCGCAAGACCACTCCTGGCCTGCGGATTCTGGAGAAATACTCCGTTCGCATGGGGGGCGGGCGGAATCACCGCACCTCTCTTTACGACGGTGTCCTGATCAAGG
>NZ_KI421415.1:16155-35023 GCF_000472285.1 Desulfuromonas sp. TF | reverse complement strand
GCTGGAAGCCGGTGCGGACATTCTCCTGCTCGACAATATGGAATTGGACACCCTGCGCCAGGCGGTACAGGTCGTCGCAAAACCACGCCGCCGCGGCGGGCGGGATCGCCGTCGCCATTGAAAGGGCACGCAAGAGCGTATCCCACACCCTTCGAATAGAAGTGGAAACCCGGGATCTAGGGGAAGTCGAAGAGGCGCTGGAAGCCGGTGCGGACATTCTCCTGCTCGACAATATGGAATTGGACACCCTGCGCCAGGCGGTACAGGTCGTCGCCGGCAGGGCTCTGACCGAAGCGTCGGGCGGAGTGAATCTGAAGACGGTGAGGGGAATCGCCGGAACCGGAGTCGACCTCATCTCGGTAGGCGCCCTCACCCATTCCTACAGGGCCGTGGACATCTCCATGCTTTTTCAGTAGGCATGACGGCGGACGAAGGACTCATTTCAGATTGATCACGCAGGGATGGACATGACCAACAAGGGTGCACGGGAAGAGATCCTCCGGCTGTTCAGGCAAAGAGAGGAGGAGTTCGTCTCCGGGGAGGAACTCAGTCAATCCCTGGGGGTATCCCGAACCGCGGTCTGGAAGCAGATCAAACTGCTGCGCGACCTTGGTTATGTCATAGAAGCGGTGCCCTCCCGGGGTTATCGGCTGGCTACCGCCCCCGACACCCTGATCCCGGCGGAAATCCAGAGCGGACTGGGGACCCGGCTCATCGGGCGGGAGGTGGTCTATTTCGAGGAGACCGATTCCACCAATGTTCGAGCCCACGAACTGGGCGAATCCGCCGCCCCCGACGGCACGGTGGTGATCGCCGAACACCAGGTCGCGGGGAAGGGGCGGCGCGGCCGGCAATGGGTTTCGCCGCCAGGGGTGAACCTTTACACCTCGGTTCTGCTGCGCCCGGATATCTTTCCCCGATTCGCCACCCAGCTCACCTTCGTCTCGGCGGTGGCGGTAGCCAGGGCAATCGAGGACGTCACCGACCTGAAACCACGCGTCAAGTGGCCCAATGATATACTGATCGGGGGCAAAAAGACGGCCGGTCTTCTGAACGAAATGAGCGCCGAAACCGAATCGATCAACTACGTCATTCTCGGGATCGGCGTCAATCTCAATATGAGTTCCGGGCAATTCCCCTCCGATCTGCGCTATCCCGCCACCTCGGTGGCTCTGGAGCAGGGGGCGCCGGTTTCGCGCCTGGATTTCGCCCGCGCCCTCCTCCGGCGCCTCGATCATTATTATTTGCTTTTCCTGGAGCAGGGTTTCTCCCAGGTCATCAGCGACTGGGAAAATCTTTGCGATCTCATGGGGATGACGGTAGAAGTAGATTGTCAGGACCGCATCATTCGGGGGCGTGCCGAGGGGATCGACGAGGATGGCGCCCTGCTGTTGCGCCTGCCGGATGGAATGCGGGAAAGGGTGTTGGCCGGCGATGTGCGGCCGGTTTAAAAGTCACCAGTCACGAGTCACCAGTCAGTCACCGATCACGAGTCACGGATTTACCATGCTTCTAGTCATCGACGTCGGCAATACCAATACCGTTCTGGGCATGTACCGGGAAGATCAGCTTGTTCGCAGCTGGCGCATCAACACCGACAAGTCACGAACCATGGATGAGTATGCTATGCTCGTTCATGAGCTGTTCCAGCTTTCCGAATTTCACTTCACCGATGTGAAGGATGTCATCATCTCCAGCGTCGTTCCTCCCATGGTCAACACCCTGGAGCAGATGTGCCGGGAGTATTTCAAACTGAAGCCGTATATCGTGGGCCCCGGGGTGAGGACAGGGATGCCCATCCAGTACGACAATCCTCGGGAAGTGGGGGCCGACCGCATTGTCAACGCGGTGGCCGCCTACGAAAAGAAGAGGTGCTGTCTCATCATTGTGGATTTCGGCACGGCGACGACCTTTGATTTCATTTCCGCCCGCGGCGAGTACCAGGGCGGCGCCATTGCTCCGGGGCTGGGAATTTCCGCCGAAGCACTTTTCGAACGGGCCAGCAAGCTGCCCAGGGTGGAATTCTCCCGGCCGCCCCAGGTGATCGCCAAAAATACGGTGAACAGCATGCAGTCGGGGATCTTCTATGGTTACGTGGGGCTGGTCGACGGGATCGTCAACCGCATGAAGGAGGAGGCGAAGGAAACCCCCCTGGTGATCGCCACCGGAGGTCTTGCCGGATCGATCGCATCGGCTTCCCAGACCATCGACGAAGTAGATCCTTCGCTTACCCTGGAAGGGCTGCGGATCATCTACGATCGAAACAAGACCGCTTCCTGAATTACAAAGGTTCATCGCCGCAGTCAAAGACTGCTGCCCGGATATGCCGATAAGAGCGGTAGCAGTGCATGCCGCCATGTTGTTCGTTGTTTCCTGAACGTGATCCTTAACCAGAATCCCTCACCGGGACCGAGCGAAAGGAAAGACCATGGGAAAGTACGAGACGGCAAGGATTCGTAATCTGGGAATTGTCGCACAGGGAGATGCGGGAAAAACCTCTCTTACCGAAGCCATCCTCTTCAATACCGGGATGACCGACCGCCTCGGCAAGGTGGACGAGGGGACCTCGACGATGGATTTCGAGCCCGAGGAGATCAAAAGAGGAATCACCATCAGTTCCAGCCTCAATCACTGCGAGTGGAAAGGGCACAGCCTCCATATAGTCGATACTCCAGGCTACACCAACTTTCTCCATGACACCCGAAACTGCATGCGGATTCTCGGCGGTGCGGTCCTGGTGGTTTCCGCCGTGGACGGAGTCAAGGCGCAGACACTGAAGATCTGGGAGTGGGCCAACGAATTCGAGGTCCCCCGCATCATCTTCGTCAACAAGCTGGATCGGGAGAGGGCCGATTTTCTCAAGGCGGTCGATGACATCCAGAAAAGCCTTTCGACCCGGGCCGTCGCCGTGAGCATGCCGGTAGGGGCCGAGCACGACTTCCAGGGAATCATCGACCTGGTCGACATGAAGGCGCGTTTCTTCAAGTTTGACGAAGCGGGCACTTACGACGAGACCGACATCCCGGCCGAATACCAGGAAGAGGCCGACCGGCTGCGACTCGCGATGGTGGAAGCAGCGGCCGAGGCCGATGACGAGTTGATGGAGAAGTATCTGGAGGGGGAGACCCTGAGTACCGAGGAGATTCTTCGCGGTCTGCGCGAAGGGACCCTGACGAAGGTATTTACTCCCGTCCTCTGCGGCAGCGCCACCGCCAATATCGGCGTTCGCAACCTGCTCAATTTTATCGTCAACTGTCTTCCCTCCCCGATCGACAAGGGGATTCAGTACGGCAAGAATCCTAAAACCGGTGAAGACGAGCAGCGGCGGCCCGACCCGGCCGAACCCTTCTCGGCGATGGTGTTCAAGACCATCAGCGATCCTTATGCCGGCAAGCTTTCTCTGTTCAGAATCTATTCCGGAACCCTCAAAAGCGATTCGGTGGTTTACAATCCCAACAAGGAAACGACCGAGCGGATCGGACAGATCTTCGAGCTCGAGGGAAAGAAGCAGAAGCCGGTCGGCGAAGCGGAGGCGGGCGATATCGTCGCGGTGGCCAAGCTCAAGGAAACAGTCACGGGAGACACCCTGTGCGATGGCGGCCGTCCCATCGTCTTCGAAAGTCCGCTGTCCCTGAAGCCGGTGATCTCCTTCGCCCTGGAAGCCAAGAGCAAGGGGGACGAAGACAAGATCATGAGTTCTCTGCACCGGCTCATGGAAGAGGACCCCACCCTCCAGGTTCAGCGCGACGAGGAAACCAAGGAGATGATCCTCTCCGGCATGGGGCAGGTCCATGTCGAGGTGGCCGTCGAGAAGCTTAAGCGCAAGTTCGGCGTCGAGGTTATCCTCAAGGAGCCCAAGGTCCCCTATCGCGAAACCGTCACGAAGCCGATCAAACAGCATTACCGTCACAGGAAGCAGTCGGGCGGCCGGGGCCAGTTCGCCGACGTGCATGTGGAACTGGCGCCCCTGAAGCGAGGTGCCGGCTACGAGTTCGTCGACAAGATTGTCGGAGGGGTTATCCCCCGTCAGTTTATCCCTGCGGTGGACAAGGGGATTCATGACGCGATGAAGCACGGCATCCTGGCCGGATATCCGGTCCAGGATTTCCGGGTCACTCTCTACGACGGTTCGCATCATTCGGTCGATTCTTCGGAGATGGCTTTCAAGATCGCCGGTTCTATGGCATTCAAAAGGGCCATGGAACAGGCCGGCCCGGTGTTGCTGGAACCTGTCATGCACATGGAAATAACCGTTCCCGACGACTGTATCGGCGATGTCATCGGCGACATGAATTCGCGCCGGGGCAAGGTTCTGGGGGTGGAGCCCCAAGGCAGCAATCAGGTCGTGATCGTGCAGGTGCCGATGGCGGAAGTTCTCAAGTATGCCCCCGAACTGCGGTCCATGACTTCCGATCGAGGCCTGTTCACCATGGAGTTTTCCCATTACGAGGAAGTCCCGTCGCATCTGACGAGCAAAATCCTGGCCCAGCTCGACAAAGGGGCGTAAATTCACCCGAGGAGACACTAAAGAATGACCGATAAAGAAGAGTTCAGCTTTAAAAATGAAGAGAAGTCTTCGCCCGGAGCAGATTCAGACATCTCCTGGATGGAGCAGGAGGCAAGCCCGGAAATCCCCGGGGGCTCCGATAATGGTCGAAAAGGATCCATGACGCGCATTCTCCTGTTGGTCCTGCTGCTCGTTGCCGTCGGAGCCTCCGGATTTTCCTTCCTGCTGGGGGCAGAGGATACCGAACCGCCGCCGCCCGTCCAGGTCGCTGCAAAGAAACAGCCGATTGCCGTCCCGCCCCAACCGGTCGAGGAAACGCCTTCAGCTGAAAAGGAGTCGATGCCGGCGGCCGACGAGTCGGCGCCGCACGTTCCGGCGCCAGAGACCGCGAAGCCGGCGGAAGAAAAAGCCCAGCCGGAAAAAAGTTTGGCGGCGGTGCAGGCTGATTCCGGAAGAGTGTCGGCCATGTCATCCCCCGCTGAAGTGTCGGAACAGCCTGCCCCGAAGGGCATCTATACTATTGCGGCGGGAGCCTTTCTCCTCCGTTCCAATCTGGCCGGAGCTGAAAGAAAAGTGACGGAATCGGGTTTCGAGCCGCAGGTGGTGCGGAAAATGAAATGGATGGATATGACTCGACTGCGGGTCGGTATTTTTTCTCCGGAAGAGGGGAAGAAGAAAATGGAGGAACTCGAGCCGTTGACCTCGCAAGCTTTTTTTCTTCCCGTCGATGGAAGAGTGGCGGTATATGCCGCTTCCTTCCAGAACCTGGACAAGGCGCGCTCTTTCGCCGATCGTCTCTATAAGCAGGGTCTCCGGGTGGAGGAGGAATCCGCGCAGGTCGAAATACCCCTCTATCTTCTGAGCTTCGGGGGGTTCGATGATCTGGAATCGGCCCAAAAGGCGGCCCAACGGGTGCGGACGGCAGGCCTCGACGCCATAGTGGTCAAAAACCCTTGAATTTCCCTTCCGCGAATCTGTCATGAGCGATACCGTCAAGACCGTGCGTCTCAGGGTTTCACCTGAGGTCGCCCGGATCGTCGGCAAAGGATCCCCCCGCGAGGCGCAACTGAAGGCCGCCCGGGGGGATCTCCCTCTCTCCGGAAGAGACCTGGTCACGGCCCTTTTTTTTCTGCGTCACGGCGGCGACCCGGAGATCAGGGGCCTGTCCGTCAAAACCATCAAGGAACTTGACGCCGATATTCTTGCACCTGTCGTGCGGGACCCTGACTGCCATCCCCATCTGCTCGACTTTGTCGGTCGCCAGCGACTTGAAGAACGGGCAGTGATCGAACTTCTTCTGGGCAACCCGGCCGTGAGTTCCGCCACCCTGTCTCACATTGCCGAAAATGGAGGGGGGCCGATCCTCAGTCTGCTTGCCGACCGAGAGGAACATCTGAGGAAATCGCCGGAGATCATTAAGGCCATTCTCTCCAATCCCCGGGCCGATCGTTCCCTGAAAATGCGACTTGCTCCCAAGGAAGCTCCGGGAACCGGGGAAGAGGAAGAAAATCCTTCGGAGGATGAAGCGCCGGGGGAGCCGGGGGGGGAAGATGCCGATGCCGAAGGCGAATCCCCGGAGGCGGAGGAGGAAGAGAATCTTTCCAAGTATCAGATGGCTCTCGAAATGGGGGTTTCGGAAAAGATCAAAATGGCCCTCACCGGGGACAAGGAATGGCGCAACATCTTTCTAAAGGATGCGAACAAGCTGGTTTCATCCGCAGTGCTGAAGAACCCCCGCATCACCGATGGGGAGGTGCTCGCTGTGGCCAAGAACAAGAGCGCCAGCGAAGAACTGATCCGGCTCATTACCCTCAACAGGGAATGGGTCAAGAGCTACGAGATCAAAAAGGCGCTGATCCTCCATCCCCGCACTCCGCTGCCCAAGGCCCTGCGATACATGGAGATATTGACCGAGAAGGACATCAAGAGCCTGGCCAAAAGTCGGGGAGTATCCCAGGTGATCGTCAACAACGCGCGGCGGATGCTGATGGCGAAGCAGCGGAAAAAGTAAGAGTGCTCAATTCACGAAGACCCCACGGTTCGGGAAAGATCGTTCCGGGATACGCATCATCGACGTTATAGGAGAAGGAAATGCTCAAAGGAGAAATTATCGCCGTCTGCACCAGCCCCGGAAAAGGGGGGCGAAAAAAGGATGTCGGCAGCGGCCGGCTGGTGGAAGCCTTCGGACTCGAAGGGGACGGCCACGGCGGCGACTGGCACCGGCAGGTCAGTCTGCTGGCCATGGAGAGCATCGACAAGATGCTGGCCGCCGGTCTCGATGTGGGGCCGGGAGATTTTGCCGAAAATCTCACCACCCGGGGGATCGATCTCTGTTCTCTGCCGGTGGGGACCCGCCTGCAGGTCGGCGAAACGGCCCTGCTGGAGATCACTCAGATCGGCAAGATCTGCCATGAGCGCTGCGCCATCTTTTACCAGGCTGGCGACTGCGTGATGCCCAAAGAGGGGATCTTCGCAAGGGTCCTCGAGGGTGGCGGAGTCGCCAGGGGCGATGAGGTAAGGGTAGTTGACAAGCCTCAGAAGGAAGAGGACAAGGAATGAACGGGGCTGCGCGATTTACCATCGGCGTTCTGACTCTCTCCGACAAGGGCTCCCGCGGGGAAAGAGAAGATGAGAGCGGCAGGGTCCTGCAGGAAATGGTTGCTCCATTGGGGGAAATCGTGCGTTACCAGGTGATCCCCGATGAGGAGGAGCTGATCGTCGCCACCCTGGTGGAATGGGTGGATAAGGACGGAGTGGACCTCATTCTGACGACCGGCGGGACGGGCCTCTCACCCCGCGACATCACCCCCGAAGCGACCGCGAGGGTCATCGAACGGGAAATTCCCGGCATGGCCGAAGCCATGCGCGCGGCGAGTATGGCGAAAACCCCTCATGCCATGATTTCGCGGGCTCTGGCTGGTGTGCGTCGACAGTCGATGATCATCAATCTCCCCGGCAGTCCCAAAGGGGTTCGAGAGAATCTGGAAGTGGTTTATCCCGCCCTGGAACATGCCCTGCTCAAGCTCAAGGGCGACCCCTCCGAATGTGCCCGATAGGACTGATGAAAAACGCCCATCTGCGGCGTTTCCCTCATCCTTCGTCAACGACGTACCTTCCGGTACGCCTTATTCCTCAGGATTTCAGGCGCCTTGCATCTGGACATTTTTGATCAGTCCGGAAAGCGGTTAACAGGTTTTCATAACAGAGGTTTGTAATGGAGTGGCTGCAGCATTGGCAATCCGATTATGACATGATCCTGCTGGGCCGGGTGCTGCTGGCGGCCGTCCTGGGGGCGATGATCGGGTTTGAACGCGAGATTCACGGCCGTCCCGCCGGCTTCAGAACCCACGTCCTGGTGACGATGGGCGCCTGCCTGATGACGATCGTCTCGGAACATTTCCATGTCAAATATGGGGAACTTGGCGCCGAAGGGGTGGTCCGCCTCGATCCCGGAAGGGTTGCGGCCCAGATCGTTACCGGCATCGGCTTTCTCGGCGCCGGAGCCATCATCAAGGAGCGCCAAGCGATACGCGGACTCACCACCGCCGCCTGCCTCTGGCTGGCTGCGGGGCTGGGAATGGCGGTCGGGGTGGGTCTCTATCAGGTGGCCGTGGTCGTTACCGCGCTGGCTCTGTTCAATCTCCTCTTTCTCAAGCGCATTGAGCGGTTTCTCAAGAAGGACCGCTACCGGACCCTGGTGGTCCATTCCATCGACGGAGAAAATGCAAGGGAGGGGCTGGAACGCTTTCTGGCCGGGCAGAAACTTCAGATCGTCGATTTCGGGATGGAACGGGATAATGCCGCCGGGGAGGTTCGTTTTGATTTCATCCTCTCCTATAGCGCGGGTAAGACGAGCAGTGCTCTGCCGGAAGCCGTCTCCCGCCTGGAGGGAGTCAAAAAGGTTCGTTTTCACTGATCCGTCTGCCGGACAGGTCCATCCATGGAAAAAAGGGAGCTTTCGGGCTCCCTTTTTTCATTCGTGCCCGGTGAGGATCCCGTTTTTTAGTGAGCGATCCAGCCGGCCGCCGCGGCGGTCAGGATTCCTCCGCACAAGGAGAGGCTTCCCGCCAGTCCCCGTGCGCGGTGGGATTCGGGAATCAGATCGGATGCGGCGATATAGACGAAAGATCCGGCGGCCAGAGCCATGAGGGCGCCCAGCAATGAGGGGTCCACCTGCCTGGCCAGGGCGTAGCTGACGACGGCTGCCAGTGGGGTGGCCAGAGCGACGGTCGATGCGAAAAGGATGGCCGAACGGCGGGAATAGCCGTAATGCAGAAGAATGGCCAGCATGGCTACTCCTTCGGGAACCTCGTGGGCGATGACGGCCAGGGCGGAGAGCAAGCCCAATTCGCCGCTCACCTCGAACCCGGTGCCGATGATCAGCCCGTCGATGAGCGAGTGCAGGGTCATGCCGGCAAAGGCGATCACCCCGAGGGGATGCGGGTTGGCGCAGCACCCCTCGTGGCTGGAGGCGATTTCAAGGTTAAGGTGGTGCAGTTCTTCATGGCCGGCGTGAAAGAAAAGGTGATGCTCGAGAAAATAGAAGAGGACAAAGGCGACCAGAAAAAAAACAGGTGTCAGTGCGTTCAACTCCTGGGCTTCCGGAAGGACGTGCAGAATGCCCACCCCCAGAAGGACGCCGGCCGCATAGGAGACCAGGTTGGCCGAGTTGCGCCGGCTCCAGGCGGAGCGGACCAGAACCAGGTACATGCCGGCAAAGGTGGCGGCCCCGGCGAAACAGCCAAAGAACAAAACACTGAACCAGCGATCTTCCATTCGTTACTCTCCTGATAAAGTAGAAGGGGGAAGTATAATCAGGTTCGTTTCACAGCTCAAGTAAAGATAGAGGAAGGTACATCATCGAACAGGAGGAAATTGGAATAAATCCGCTGTTTGAATATAAAAGCAAAGAGAGGAAGGACTTCCAAACTCCTCGTTTCCAATGCGAAAACCATTCGATGTCCATCCGGAACAGGGTCGTTTTCAGATCCAGTGCAATGAGCCGGACTTTTTTTATGTCCAGCGGCATGTTGCAGGTTGAAAAATAAAGCCTCTGAGAAAAGACGCCGTTATCCTCTGGAAATTGAACTCTCCCAATTGCAAACATGATTTAAGTTGGTAGCATTATAAAACATTTTGGGTTTCTGCGGGATTCTCGGAGCAAACGGGTGGATTCCCGGAGGGGGCGGGGGATGTTTTTATTATCCAGGGTAGAAAATTTGCTTTCTGCGATCGATTTTTTGACGTAAGTCAAATACAATAATAAAAAAGTGTTTTAATAAAGTGGCCGAAGCAGATAGTTTTTAAAAAGACCAATTCCCGTCATACTGCCGAAAAACCGGGCAGGTGTTGTCATCAAGAACGATCCTTTTGGTTCTCAAAGAGGTGTCCCCATGAATAAAAGGCGATTTAGTTGGAGGGCCGTTGCGATATGCGCGGCGTTCCTGGCCGCTGCCGTTCCGAACTTGGCCGGAGCCCAAGCTGATGGAGAAGAGCTGGCTAAACTGGCGGAACAGGGCGAGCATATCTTTCAGGAGAAATGCGTCTCCTGTCATACCGTCGGCGAGGGCGACAGGCCTACCGGGCCCGACCTCGCCGGGGTGACCGAACGACGGGATCGTCAATGGCTGATCCAGATCATCCGCCATCCTGACGAGGTGCTTGATTCCGGGGATCCGGCAGCCGCCGAGATGCTGGAAAAATACAAACTGCGAATGCCCGATCTCGACGTCTCCGAGGAGGAAGCCGAAGCGCTCCTCGCCTATCTGAAGATTCCCAGTGAAGAAGAGCACGCCGCAGCGGAGGAAAAGGTCGCTCCACCGGCGCCAGACCTCGCCGAAGGTAACAAAGAGAGGGGCCGGGCTTTGTACTCGGGAGCTCTGCCCATGGAAAGAGGGGGAGCCCCCTGTCTGGCCTGTCACGGGATCGCCGGCTTCGGAGCCGCCGGCGGAGCCAATTTCGGTGTCGACCTCACCGGCATCTATGAAGATTACGGTCCCGAAGGGGTGGCCTCCATCCTCGAATCCCTGCCGTTTCCGAGCATGGAGCCGATTTACTCCGAACGGCCCCTGACTCCTTCCGAACAGGCCGACCTGATGGCCTTTTTTGCTGAAGTTACAGGCAACGAACCGGTACAAATCAACACGGCTCTGGGGTTGCAGACAGGGGCGGGGGTTATCCTTCTGCTGATCCTGGCCATGGTGATCTGGCGCGGTCGCCTGAGCACGGTGCGACGGTCCCTGGTCGAAAAGGCAACCCGAGAGGATAAGGTGAAATAAGATGAGCTGGATCAAGGATATTATCAACCCCAAGGCACGAGGATGGGAAGAGTTCTACCGTAACCGCTATCAGCACGACAAGGTGGTACGCAGCACTCACGGCGTCAACTGCACCGGGAGCTGCTCCTGGAACGTCCACGTCAAGGACGGCATCGTCGCCTGGGAGATGCAGGCGACAGACTATCCGCGACTGGAAGAAGGGATACCCGCTTATGAGCCGCGGGGATGCCAGCGGGGGATTTCCACCTCCTGGTACGTTTACAGCCCGCTGCGGATCAAGTACCCCTACCTGCGCGGAGCCCTCGTCGACCTGTGGCGGGACGCGAAGGCAAAGCATCAGGACCCCGTGGCGGCCTGGGCGTCAATCGTCGACGACGAGGCGAGCCGCAGGCGTTATCAGCAGGCCCGCGGCAAAGGCGGATTCCGCCGCGCCACCTGGGATGAAGCCCTGGAGATCATCGCCGCCTCCACCATCCACACCATTGCCAAGTATGGCCCTGACCGGGTGATCGGCTTCTCGCCGATACCGGCCATGTCGATGCTCAGCTACGCCGGGGGCTCGCGTTTTCTGCAGCTTCTCGGCGGTGTCAATCTCAGCTTCTACGACTGGTACTGCGACCTGCCCAACGCCTCTCCGGAGATCTGGGGCGAACAGACCGACGTCGCCGAGAGCGCCGACTGGTACAACAGCAAGTACATCGTGGCCATGGGCTCGAACCTGAGCATGACCCGTACGCCGGACGTCCATTTCGCGGCCCAGGCCCGCCACAACGGTTCGAAGATGGTGGTCCTCTCGCCCGACTACAGCATGACCTCCAAGTATGCGGACTGGTGGATTCCGGCCCACGCCGGCCAGGACGGCGCCTTCTGGATGGCGGCCAACCACGTCATCCTCACCGAGTTCCACCACGCCCGCCAGACCCCTTACTTCCTCAATTACCTCAAGCGCTACACCGACAGCCCCTTCCTCGTCGCCCTCGACAAGGGCGAGGACGGCGCCTGGCGCCCGGGGCGGATGCTTGCCGCCTCCAGCCTGGAGCGCTACGGTGAAGCGGAGAACGGCGACTTCAAGTACCTGGTATGGGACGAGACGAGCGATGCCCCGCGCATGCCCCTGGGGACCCTCGGCTTCCGCTGGCAGCAGCAGAAGGGGCAGTGGAACCTGGAGCTCAAGGACGGTCTCGACGGGTCCGAAATTGCTCCGGCGCTTACCTTTCTCGATCGGAGCGATGAGGTGTGCAGCGTGGTCTTCACCGACTTCGCCGAGGAGAAGAAGGCCCGGCGCGGCGTGCCGGTGCGCACTTTGGAAACAGCCGGGGGGACCGTTCGCGTCGCCTCGATCTACGACCTGCTGATGGCCCAGTTCGGCGTCGCCCGGGGTCTCGCAGGCGATTATCCGAAGACCTACGACGACGACGGCGCCGCCTACACCCCGGCCTGGCAGGAGAAGTACACCGGCATAGACCGCGCCAACGTCATCCAGTTCGCCCGCGAGTGGGCATCCACCGCTGAGAAGACCGAAGGAAAGTGTTCGATCATCATCGGCGCCGGCATCAACCACTGGTACCATGCCAACCTTACCTACCGTGCCGGCATCGTCGGATTGATGCTCTGCGGATGCGTGGGGAAAAACGGCGGCGGCCTCAATCACTATGTGGGCCAGGAGAAACTGGCTCCCATCGCTCCCTGGTCGACCTTGTCGGCGGCCCTTGACTGGAGCAAGCCGCCGCGCTTCCAGAACGCCCCGTCCTTCCACTACGTGCACAGCGACCAGTGGCGTTACGAGCGCACCGCAGACGAGGCGCTGATCAATCGCGTCGCCGAGCGCAACCACATCACCGAAGGTCACACCATGGATCACCAGGTGCGGGCGGTGCGCCTCGGATGGCTTCCTTTCTACCCCCAATTCGACCGCAACTCCCTCGGCATGGTGGAGCAGGCCCGCGCCGACGGAGCCGAAAGCGATCAGGAGGTCGTTGACTGGGCGGTGAAGCAGCTCAAGGAGAAGAAGCTCAAGTTCGCCGTCGAAGATCCCGATGCGCCAGAAAACTGGCCGCGGCTGTGGTACATCTGGCGCGGAAACGCCCTCTCCTCCAGCGCCAAGGGGCATGAATATTTCCTCAAGCATTACCTCGGCACCCATCACAATGTCATCGCCCCCGAGACAGCCGGGGAATCGGTCAAGGAGGCGGTCTGGCACGAGGAAGCCCCGAAGGGGAAACTCGACCTGGTGGTCGACATCAACTTCCGCATGGACACCAGCGCCCTCTATTCGGATATCGTCCTGCCCACCGCAACCTGGTACGAAAAGGACGACCTGTCGAGCACCGACATGCACTCCTTCATTCATCCCCTGCAGGCCGCTGTTCCGCCCTGCTGGGAAGCCAAGAGCGACTGGGACATCTTCAAGACCATCGCCGAGAAGGTCAGCGCCCTGGCCGAGACCCACTTCCCCGAGCCGGTCAAGGACTTGGTGGCGGTGCCGCTGCAGCACGATACGCCGGCGGAAATCGCCCAGCCGACCATCCGCGACTGGAGCAAGGGGGAGTGCGAGCCGATCCCCGGGAAAACCATGCCCAACCTGGTGGTGGTGGAGCGCGACTACGCCAACCTGTTCAAGCGCTTCGTCTCCTTCGGACCTCAGGCGCGAAAGAACGGTATCGGCGCGCATGGTCTTTCCTGGGCCATCGAGGACATGTACGACGAACTGCTTGAGAATGGACCGGTCCAGACGTGGGGCGAAGAGCGCTACCCTTCGGTGGCCAATGCCGTCGATGCGGCCAACCTTATCCTGCACCTGGCCCCCGAAACGAACGGAGAAGCGGCCCACCGCGCCTTTACGGTCAAAGAACAGAAGGTCGGGCTGCCTCTGGCCGACCTGGCGCAGGACACCCGCGCGGTCCGCACCAACTTCAGCGACCTCGCCCGTCAGCCGCGACGCCTTCTGACCAGCCCCTGCTGGTCGGGGCTCACAAACAATGGGCGTGCCTACAGCGCCTACAGCCTGAACGTGGACCGGCTCGTCCCCTGGCGGACCCTGACCGGGCGGCAGCACTTTTATCTCGATCACGAGGGGTATATCGCGTTTGGCGAGAACCTGCCGACCTACAAGCCCAAGCCCGACGCCGGACCGCTGCAGGACCTCGTCGCCAGCCGTCCCGAGGGGAAAACCATCACCCTCAACTACCTCACGCCGCACGGCAAATGGGGAATCCACAGCACCTTCGGCGACAACCAGCGCATGCTGACCCTGTCGCGCGGCTGCCATCCCTTCTGGATCAACCATAAGGATGCCGAAGAGATCGGGGTGGTCGACAACGATTGGGTGGAGGTCTACAACGACCATGGGGTGGTGGTGACCCGGGCGGTGGTGAGCGCCCGCATGCCGCGCGGCATCGCCTTTCTCTATCACGCTCCGGAGCGGACCAGCGTCCCTAAATCCACCCTGCGCGGAAATAAGCGGGCAGGCGTCCACAACAGCCTGATCCGCACCCGCCTCAAGCCGAATCTGATGATGGGGGGCTACGGACAGTTCACCTACGGTTTCAACTACTGGGGGCCGACCGGCGCCAACCGCGACACCTTCATCCTGGTGCGCAAGCTGGAAGGGGAGCCGCAATGGTGATGAAAATATTCCTCCTTCAATCCGACGTCTGTCTCCTGGATTCTTTTAAGGAATTGGAGAATAAACAATGAATGTACGTTCCCAAACAGCCTCCGTCTTCCATCTTGACAAGTGCATCGGCTGTCATACCTGCAGCATCGCCTGCAAGAACATCTGGACCGACCGGCGCGGCGCCGAGTACATGTGGTGGAACAATGTCGAGACCAAGCCCGGCACCGGCTATCCGACCCTTTGGGAAGATCAGGAAAAATACCGCGGCGGGTGGGAGAAGGCGGGAGAGCAGCTGCGGCTGAAGATGGGGGGGCGCGCAGCGACTCTCGGCAACATCTTCCATAACCCGAGCCTGCCGACCATGGACGACTATTACGAGCCCTGGACCTACCGCTACAACGAATTGTTCAATGCGCCGGAAGGTTCCGACCAGCCTGCCGCCCGCCCTGTGTCCATGGTCAGCGGCCGGGACATGAAGATCGAGGCCGGTCCCAACTGGGACGATGATCTCGGCGGGTCTAACGTTTATGCCGCCAACGACCCGACTTTCAAGACCCTCTCCGAGAAAGAGCAGCAACAGCTCTTCGCTCTGGAGCGGATGGTCTTCTTCTACCTGCCGCGCATCTGCAATCACTGCGCGAATGCCGGCTGCGTCGCCGCGTGTCCTTCGGGCGCCATCTACAAGCGCGGCGAAGACGGCATCGTCCTGATCAGCCAGGACAAGTGCCGCGGCTGGCGGATGTGCGTCTCGGGTTGTCCTTACAAAAAGACCTACTACGCCTGGTCCTCCGGGAAATCGGAAAAATGCATCCTCTGCTATCCCCGCCAGGAATGCGGCGAGGCCCCGGCCTGCTTCCATTCCTGCGTCGGACGCATCCGCTATCTCGGGGTGCTCCTGTACGACGCCGACCGCATCGAGGAGATGGCCAAACGCCCAGATGCCGAACTGGTGGCGGCGCAGCGGGAGATGATTCTCAACCCCCATGATCCAGAAGTGGTGGCCGCGGCGAAAAAGAACGGCATCGACGACAAGGTGATCGCCGCCGCGCAGAATTCGCCGGTTTACCGCTTCGTCAAGGAGTGGAAGCTGGCGCTGCCCCTGCACCCCGAATTCCGCACCCTGCCGATGCTCTTTTACGTGCCGCCGCTGCTGCCGGTTCTCTCCACCTCCGGAGAGGGGATGACGCGGCTGGGCGACGACTTCTTCAGTTCCCTGGAACAGGCGCGCCTGCCGATCCGGTATCTCGCCGGCCTGTTCTCCGCCGGCAACGAGGCGGAAGTCGAGGCGGTCTACCGCAAGCTCATGGCGGTGCGCCTGCAGCGTCGGGCCGAGACCGTGGACGACCTGCCCGAAGCCGAAACCCGAAAGGTCTTCGAGTCTGCCGGAATATCCCCGGAACAGGCCGATGCCGTCTATCGCCTGACTTCTCTTGCGGGCTTCAAAGAACGCATGGCAGTGCCGCCCATGCAGCGCGAGCAAGGGATCGAGGCCACCGAGGACCCGCAGACCCGAAAGGGCGAGGGGGGCTTCGGCACCCGACGTCCCCCCAAACGGCGCTGGTAGAAAGGAGCGGAAATGGAAAACCATCACCGGATTTGCGGCCTGTTCGCCGAACTTATCGACTACCCCCGTCCGCAGGTAGCCGGCTTCGCTTCCGACCTGACCGGACATCTCGCCGCGGATTATCCTGAGGCGGCCCGTCCGCTGGAAATCTTCCACGGCTTTGCCGCCGCCACCGCCCCTGACCGGCTCGAGGAGCTCTACACCCTGACTTTCGATCTGCAGCCCCAGTGCTCTCCCTACCTGGGCTACCAGCTGTGCGGGGAAGGATATCAGCGCAGCCGCTTCCTGGTAGGACTCCAGGAGGTTTACCGCACTCACGGCTTCACCGCCGAGGGTGAGCTGGCGGATCATTATCGCGAAGTCCTGCGATTCATGTCCCACGTAAGCGACGAGCGGATCTGGCTCGATCTCGCCGCCGACGGTCTGCTGCCGGCCCTGGAAAAGGGGCTTGAAGGGGTGTCCGTCGACAACCCTTACGGCTCCCTCCTCGGCGCCCTCAAGACATACCTGCAACAGACGGTCGGGTCTGAAGACGCCCTGACCCTGAAAGAGGAGATTGCCCAATGATGGACCTCATTCTTTTCGGCGTGTTTCCCTACGTGGCCGTTGCCCTGGCGGTGAGCGTCGGGCTCTATCGCTACTTCGTCGAACGCTACTCCTGGTCCTCCCAGTCGTCCCAGTTCCTGGAGAATCGGATGCAGTTCTGGGGCGGGGTTCCGTGGCATTATGCCATCATCCTCATCCTGCTCGCCCACCTGCTGGCGTTCCTGCTGCCGGGCGCATGGGGCCAGTTGCTCGGAAAACCGGTGCGGCTATATCTTCTCGAGTTGACGGGACTCGCCCTCGGCGTATGCGCCCTGATCAGCCTGGTCCTGATGATGTACCGGCGGGCCGGAGATGCCCGGGTGGCAACGGTAACCTCTACCGTCGACTGGCTGCTGCTCGCCAGCCTGGTGCTGCAGGTGGCCACCGGCGTCTACATCGCCTTCACCCTGCGCTGGGGCTCTTCCTGGTATGTCTATACCGCCACCCCCTGGCTCTGGTCGCTGGTGCGCTTCGATCCCCAGGTCCAGTATCTGGCGGTCACCCCCGCCGTGGTCAAGATACACGCCGTCAACGCCTTCGTGCTGATCTCACTGTTTCCCTTTTCCAGGCTGGTCCACGTCGTCAGCATTCCGCTGAGCTATCTGTCGCGCCCCTACCAGGTGGTGATCTGGTACCGCCAGCGCGGCCGCACTATGTAATCAGGATCACGCGAAGGCGCGAAGATGCGAATTTAAAAAAAAATTTTTTCGCGACTTCGCGTGATTACGAATGTGACTTCAGTTTGTTTGTTTTTTGTGAATTGGTTTGGGAGGATAAATGGAAAAGGTCGCGACGGCAAAATCCCATAAGATCCTTTTTCTCAACACTCTGGCGTTTACCGTCTGTTTTGCCGCCTGGATGTTCAACGGCGTCCTGGTGACCTTCCTGGCCGACAACCAGGTTTTCAAATGGGGACCGGTGGAGATCGGCTGGCTGATGGGGATTCCCGTCCTCACCGGCTCGATCTTCCGACTCCCCGCCGGCATGCTCACCGATAAGTTCGGAGGCAAGCCGGTCTACGGCACCCTGCTCTTCATCTGCGCTGTTCCCATGTACCTGCTGTCGAAGGCGGACAGCTTCGCCACTTTTGCCTTGTGCAGCTTCGGCTTCGGCCTGGCGGGGGTGAGCTTTTCCATCGGCATCGCCTTCTCATCCGTATGGTATCCTCGGCATCGCCAGGGAACGGCCCTCGGTATCTTCGGGGCGGGCAATGCCGGCGCTGCGCTGACCACGCTTCTCGCTCCGACCCTCCTGAATCGCTTGACCGATCACGGCGCCAATCTCGAAGGGTGGCGGCAGCTGCCCGTTTATTACGCCATGATGCTGGCGGCGATGGGGGTCATCTTCTTCCTCTTTGCCGAGAACAAGAAGCCGGCGAGCTCCGGGAAAAATTTCGTCCAAATGCTGGCACCCCTGAAGGATCTCCGCGTCTGGCGATTCGGGCTGTACTACTTTCTTGTATTCGGCTGCTTCGTGGCTTTCTCCCAGTGGCTTGTCCCCTATTTCGTCAATGTCTACTACCTTCCGCTGGTGACCGCCGGAATTTTCGCCTCGGCTTTCAGTCTCCCTTCCGGGGTGATCCGGGCATTGGGCGGGTGGATGTCTGACAAGTACGGCGGCCGAAAGGTCATGTTCTGGGTGCTGGGCACCTCGACCCTGATCAGCTTTCTGCTCATCATGCCCAGGATGGAAATCTACTCTCCGGGTCGCGGCATCATGGCCAAGCGCTCCGGAGTCGTCGAGGAGGCGACTGCCACTTCCATCACCCTGAACGGAACGTCCTACGCCCTTAAGGAAAAGCCGCCTGCGGAGGCGTTCGACGACCGGATGCTGATTCTGCCGAGCAAGCAGACCTGGCAGGAGCCAGTGGTCGAAACCGGGCAGGAAGTGAGGAAGAAAGAGCTGCTCGCCAAGGGCGTGACCAAGATTTATTTCCAGGCCAACGTCTGGATCTTCGCCATACTGGTCATCCTCCTCGGCAGCATCTGGGGGATCGGAAAGGCCGCGGTCTACAAACTTATTCCCGACTACTTTCCGGAAGAGGTTGGAGTGGTTGGCGGCATGGTGGGTGTTCTCGGCGGTCTCGGAGGCTTTTTCTGCCCGATCATCTTCGGCTATATGCTGCAGTGGACCGGTCTGTGGACCAGCTGCTGGATATTCATGTTCGCCCTGTCGCTGCTCTGTCTGCTCTGGATGCACTTTGTCGTCCAGAGTCTGATGGAAAAGAAGCATCCCAAGGATATGCGCAAGCTGGAAAATAAACATTGATGATGGCGTCGCAAAAAGTCCGCCCTACGGCGTTACGGCGTTTTTTCAGG
>NZ_KI421415.1:5402-16145 GCF_000472285.1 Desulfuromonas sp. TF | reverse complement strand
CATACCTGATGTATGCCTTCGCCCCTGAAAAACCACCAGGCCTTGTAGGACGAAATTTTTGCTTAGCCATCTGAGTTTTTACGAAGCATTAAAAATTGAATTCGGAAGCACTGAAAGGAAGGAAAAAAATGTCGAATCTTTATAAATGGGATGTCGAGGACGAACATTTCTGGGAAACCGAAGGGAAGAAGATCGCCACCCGCAACCTGTGGATCTCCATTCCTTGTCTGCTTTGCGGGTTCGCCGTCTGGCTCTACTGGAGCATTATTACCGTCCAGATGCTGAATCTGGGTTTCCCCTTTTCCCAGTCCGAGCTCTTCACCCTCTCGGCCATCGCCGGACTGTCCGGGGCCACCCTGCGGATTCCGAGCTCTTTTCTGATCCGTATCGCCGGCGGCCGCAACACCATCTTCTTCACCACGGCGCTGCTGATGCTCCCCGCAGTCGGCACCGGCATCGCCCTGCAGGATATGTCGACTCCGATCTGGGTCTATTACATTCTTGCCCTTCTCTCCGGCATAGGCGGCGGCAATTTCGCCTCATCCATGTCCAACATCAGCTTCTTCTTCCCTAAAAGAGTCCAGGGGACTTCTCTCGGGTTGAACGCAGGCCTGGGCAATTTCGGAGTCACCACCATGCAGATCCTGATCCCCCTGGTGATGACCGCGGGGATTTTCGGCGGCGATCCGATGACTCTGATCAATACCAGCGGCACGCTCATCGGCAAAATTCCCGCCGGTACCGAAACCTACATTCACAACGCCGGATACGTATGGCTGGTCCTGCTCATTCCGCTGGCCTTCGCCAGTTGGTTCGGCATGAACAACATCACGATCGATGCCGTCTCACCCCACATCGGCTCCCCCCCCCACGCCTTCGCCAAAATCAGCGGTCTTCTGCTGATCGCCTTCATCACCGCCGCCGCAGGCCTCTACGTGCTGCTTCCCGCCCCCGTCGGACTCGGTCTGCTCAGCAAGTGGATCGTGCTGCCGCTGGTCATCGCGGCGACCGTTTTCGGGATGAAATACCTCACCTCAGGAGGATTGCGGGCCAACCTGGAGCGCCAATACAAGATCTTCGGCAACAAGCATACCTGGGCCATGACCATCATCTACACCATGACCTTCGGCTCCTTCATCGGCTATTCCGCGGCCTTCGCCCTTTCCATCAAGGTTATCTTCGGTTTCTCCCATATCATCGTTGACGGGGTGATGACCCACGGAACGGCCAATCCGAACGGTCCCAGCGCTCTCATGTACGCCTGGATGGGTCCTTTCATCGGCGCCCTGATCCGTCCCGTCGGCGGCAAAATCGCCGACAAGCTCGGCGGAGCCATCGTCACTCAATGGGTCTCCATCGTCATGATAATCTCGGCCTTCGGCTGCGCCTACTTCATGAAGTCCGCCTACGCCTCGCCGACTCCGGAAAAGTTCTTCGTCCCCTTCCTCATTCTCTTCATCGTTCTGTTCGCAGCCACCGGTGTTGGCAACGGCTCCACCTTCCGCTCCATCGCCATAATTTTCGACAAGGAGCAGGCTGGACCGGTCCTGGGCTGGACTTCCGCCGTGGCCGCTTACGGGGCATTCATCATTCCCCAGGTCTTCGGAGAGCAGATCAAGGCGACGACTCCGGAATACGCTCTCTACGGATTCGCCGTATTCTACCTCCTCTGCCTGATCCTCAACTGGTGGTTCTACACCCGCCGGAACGCCTACATCCAGAACCCATAAGGAATCGTAATGATGATACCCCTGAAAGACAATACTTTCCGACAGATCATCGAAGGAGCACCGGATGCGATCATGCTGGCCGACCGGCAGGGGATCATCCGCCTGTGGAATGCCGGGGCCGCCTCTCTTTTCGGCTACTCGTCCGAGGAAGCTCTCGGTCAGAGTCTCGACCTGATCATCCCGGAACCGATGCGGGCCCGGCACTGGGAAGGGTATCACCGGGTCATGGCCACGGGTGAAACCGTCTATGGATCGAAACTTCTGGCGGTTCCGGCCGCCCATCGCGACGGCCACCGCCTCTCCGTCGAATTCTCCATCGTCATGCTGCGCGACGATGACGGAACACTGGGGGGGATTGCGGCCATCATGCGCGACGCCACCGAACGCTGGAAAAAGGAAAAGGCGCTGAAGGAGCGTCTTGCCGAGCTGGAATCCGCCATGGCATCCTGACCTGCTCCTTGCCTTCTCTGGAGATTGCCGTAAACTTTTAGAATGAGACATCAGAGGAGGTTCTTATGAAGGATGAACGCTGCAGCAGGTGCGGAATGCTATACGCTGAGGATGAACTTCTGGTTGCAGAGGACACCGGCGAACGGGTGTGCCCCGACTGCTCCGGCCTTCTGGCCGACGAGGACCTGGGGTGTGAGTACGTCGAAGAAGGTTAGCTGGTGATTCTCGATGCGAATCGTGATACAAAGGGCATGTCTGAAAAGACATGCCCTTTGCCATAGGGCGAGGGATTTCACCCAACGATTCCGGCAGGAGGCGCTTCGTGGAGGAACCGACGTTGACAACCGGCAGGCCGGGCCTGTGGCGGTCGCTGCTCAAACATCTCAAGAACAGGTTCGGCACCGGGTTGTTGGTGGTCATCCCCCTGGGGATCACCATTTTCATCCTCCGCTTCCTGTTTAACCTGGCCGACGGCGTCCTGGCTCCCGCCATCCAGAAAACGGCGCACTTCTTCTTCGGCGAGGGGCATTACATCCCCGGCTTGGGGATGATCGCCGGAATCCTGGTCATCTACGGCGCCGGGGTGGTCGCCACCAACATGTTCGGCCGCCGCCTGGTGGACTACTGGGAACGGCTGCTCAGCCGCATTCCCATCGTGAAGTCCATCTACACCTCCTCGAAGCAGATCCTCCATGTGTTTTCAGCGGGAAAAAACGGCAGCTTTCGCCGGGCGGTCTATGTCCAATTCCCCATGGAGGACAGCTATTCCATCGCCTTCATCACCAACAGTGTCCGTTCCGCATCCGGCAAGAAGTATCACACCGTTTTCATCCCCACCTCTCCCAACCCCACCTCCGGCTACGTTCTGATTCTTGAGGAGCACAGGGTTTATCCCGCAGCCTTCGGTGTTGAAGAGGCGATGAAAATCGTCATGTCCGGAGGGATGGTCACTCCCGAGGTGATACGGGCCGAGAAACTTCAATAGAGGTCCGTTCCGTTCCCGGGGGCAGGTGCATCCACATGATTTGTGGATAGGACTGTGGAAAAGGACCTCAGGCCGGTGTGCGGATGCGAGGGGCTCGCGATATCTGGCCTTTTGCCTAGAAAAAAATCACCCGGCCTGAATTATGTTCACTTTCCAGGCAGAAATGAAAACCGTCAGCCCGATTCCGATGGCATATCAACAGTTTTCGTGTCTTTGGCTTCCGCCGGACATCAGGTCATCTCTACTTTTAAATTTGACGAAAACAATCCGCTGTGATATCAAAAAAACCGGTTTAAAACTAAGCATTTGAAAATCAACATGCAGACTGCTGCCGGTTTTCCCGCCGCAGCACGGAGGATTTGTCCCATGGCCGAGGCGCTGAACTTCACCATGGGCGGATTGCTGGAGGATGCCGCCCGCCGTTTCCCGAACAGGGATGCTCTTGTTTATACCGACCGGGGGCTGCGCTACAGCTACCGGCAATTCGACGACCTTACCGACCGCGTGGCCAAGGGGTTGGTGAGGCTCGGCATTCGCAAGGGGGATCATGTCGCCATTTGGGCGACCAATGTGCCTGAGTGGGTGGTGCTGCAGTTCGCCACGGCCAAGATCGGCGCCGTTCTGGTAACCGTCAACACCAATTACAAATCGACGGAACTTGAGTACGTGCTGAAACAGTCCGATTCCGTCGCCCTCTTCCTGGTGCAGGGGTTCAAGGACACCGATTACGTGGAAACCGTCGGCGAGATCGTTCCCGAAATATGGGAGGCTTCTCCCGGTCGCCTGCTCAGCCGCCGGCTGCCGTTTCTCAGGGACATTGTCTTCCTCGGAGAAGAGGCTCCCGCGGGGATGCTCGCTTATGCCGAGCTGGAAAGGATGGGGGAGGAGATCGGCAATGCCGAACTGGCCCGCATCAAGGCGAGCCTCCATGAGCACGAGGTGATCAACATGCAGTACACCTCGGGTACCACCGGCTTTCCCAAGGGGGTCATGCTCACCCATCACAATATCGTCAACAACGGGTTCAACATCGGCGAATGTATGAAATTCACCGAGGAGGACCGCCTCTGCATCCCCGTCCCCTTTTTCCACTGCTTCGGCTGCGTGCTGGCAGTGCTCGCGTGCGTTTCCCACGCCTCCGCCATGGTGCCGGTGGAGACTTTCGATCCCGAGCAGGTGCTGCGGACCATCGAGGCTGAGAAATGCACCGCCGTGCACGGGGTTCCCACCATGTTTATCGCGGAACTGGAGCATCCGAACTTCAAAAAGTACGACCTGTCCACTCTGCGCACCGGCATCATGGCCGGCTCCCCCTGTCCCATCGAGGTGATGAAGCGGGTCATCAGCGACATGCACTGCTCCGAAATAACCATCGCTTACGGCCAGACCGAATCGTCCCCGGTCATCACCCAAACCCGCACCGACGATCCCATCGAGCTGCGCGTTTCCACCGTCGGCCGGGTCCTCCCCGATGTCGAGATGAAGATTGTCGACATCGAAAGCGGCGCTATCCTTCCGCCCGGCGGTCAGGGAGAGCTGTGTACCCGAGGCTACCTGGTGATGAAGGGATACTACAAGATGCCCGAGGAGACCGCTCGGGCCATCGATGCCGAGGGGTGGCTCCACACCGGTGACCTGGCGGTGATGGACGAAGGCGGTTATTGCCGGATCACCGGCCGCATCAAGAACATGATCATCCGAGGCGGTGAAAACATCTACCCCCGCGAGATTGAAGAGTTCCTGTACACTCATCCCAAGATTTCCGACGTGCAGGTCTACGGCGTCCCCGACCGCAGGTACGGCGAGCAGGTCATGGCCGCCGTCAAACTTAAGAAGGGGGTCGAATGCACCGCCGGGGAGATCCGGGATTTCTGCCGCGGCCGCATCGCCAATTTCAAGATCCCCCGCTACGTCACTTTCGTGGAGGACTATCCCATGACCGCCAGCGGCAAGATCCAGAAGTTCAAGCTGCGCGAGATGGCCATCCGCGAGCTGGATCTCCCGGATATCGCGGCAGCTACGGCTTGAATGCAATGGATACACCACCCGTTCGCTCCGCTCACTGGAGGCACGGAGAACATAGAGAAAAATCTTCTCGGGAATATGGATTTCTCCGTGTCCTCTGTGCCTCTGTGGTGAAAAATTAGTACTTTATTCTTCAATCTGATTCTCTCGGAGGAAAAAATGCGAATCACCCCCGCCAGCGAGCTCAAGGACCGGTGCCAGAAACTACAAAGGCTGATGCAAGATGCCGGACTCGACGCCGTTCTTCTCTTGCAGAACGCCGATCTGTTCTACTTCACCGGCTCCATTCAGCAGGGGGTTCTCTATGTTCCGGCCTCGGGCGAGCCGGTCTATATGGTGCGCAAGGAATACACCCGGGCGCGCATGGAGTGCGGCCTGAAGGAGATCGTCCCTTTCAAGAGCCCGCGCAACATCCCCGAGATCCTCTCCGATTTCAACCTGCCGCTGCCGAAGAAAGCCGGCATGGAACTGGACGTCCTCCCCGTAGCCCTCTTCGGACGTTTCCGGAACGTGCTCCCCGGCTGCGAGATCGTCGACGTCTCGAACCTCATCCGTACCGTGCGCTCGGTTAAATCAAGCTATGAGATCGAGATCATGAAGGATGCCGCCCTCCAGGTTGAGAAGGTCTGCCAACGGGCCCGGGAGGTGATCAAAGTGGGCATGACCGATCTTGAGCTGGCTGCCGAGCTCGAGTATGCCGCCCGCAAGGCCGGCCACCAGGGGCTGGTCAGGATGCGCGGCTTCAACTCGGAACTTTTCTATGGACAGGTCTTCTCCGGCCCCGACAGCGCCGTGCCGGCCTTCAACGACACACCCCTGGGCGGTCTCGGGGTGAATCCTTCGGTGGGGCAGGGGCCGAGCTACAAGCGCATCGAGGCGAACGAGCCGATCGTGGTGGACTTCACCGGCGCCTTCGACGGCTACCTCGTCGACCAGACCCGCATCTTCTGCGTCGGCGGCCTCCCCGACCTGCTGCTGAAAGCCTACGACGACATGGTCAAGATCGAGCAGCACGCCAAGCAGATCGCTCTGCCGGGGATCGCCTGGGGGGCGGTGTATGACGAGTGCCACCGGATGGCCGTGGACATGGGCTACGCGGAGCACTTCATGGGCTCGTCGGGTGCCCAGGTTTCCTTCATCGGCCATGGCATCGGCACCGAGATTGACGAATACCCCTTCATCGCCCGCGGCTTCTCCGACCAGCTCCTCGAAGAGAACATGACCTTCGCCTTCGAGCCCAAGGCCGTCTACCCCGGCCTCGGCGCCGTCGGCGTGGAGAACACCTTCTGGGTCGCCAAGGACGGCCTCAAGCACATCACCTTCAGCAGCGAGGAGTTGGTGGTGCTGTAAGGTTCACGGTTCAAGGTTCAAGGATCAGAGATCGGGTGTTTTGACGATCAAGCAGGAGTGAATGCATTCCGCCCAATCTGATAGAAAAAGGAGAACCGCAATGGACGTCATGGAAGCGATCCGTACCCGGAGAAGCATCCGCAAATTTAAGAATAAACCGGTGGAGGAGGAGAAGCTCAGGATGGTACTCGAGGCGGCCCGCCTGGCGCCATCCTGGGCCAACCTGCAGTGCTGGCGGTTCGTGGTGGTGAAGAATCCTGAAGTTCGAGGGAAGATCAGCAACCTTTCCTACGTCGAGGCCTTCTTCGCCCCCAAAGGGTACAAGACCAATCCCGCCAAGAAAGCCCTGGCCGAGGCGCCGGTGGTCATCGTCGCCTGCGCCGACTCCGAGCTGTCGGGGGAACTAGGGGAGCAGCACTATTACCTGACAGATATCGGGATCGCCGCCGAGAACCTGATGCTCGCCGCCCATGCACAGGGGCTGGGAACCGTTTTCGTCGGGGTCTTCGACGAGGAGAAGGTCCGCGATCTCCTCGGCATCCCCGCGACCATCCGCATCGTCGGGCTCTTTCCCCTGGGCTATCCGGAGGGGGAGAATAAGGAAGGACCTTCGCGCAAGCCGCTGGAGGAAATCGTCTTCGAGGAGAAGTGGAGATGAGAGGCCCCGAGGCCCGCGGACTATACTGATTTCCAAAGGAAACAAACGTCATGAACACCCACAGCAAGGCGATCGGCTATATCCTCTGGATTTTCGGCTTCATGGGCGCCCACCGCTTTTACTACGGCCGCCCGGTGAGCGGCACCATCTACTTTTTCACCCTGGGGTTGTTCTTCATCGGTTGGATCGTCGATCTCTTCCTCATCCCCTCCCTCGATCGTAGCGCCGACATCCGCTACACGGCCGGTCCCATAGACTACAACGTCGCCTGGATCCTCCTCACCTTCCTCGGCATCTTCGGGGTGCACCGCTTCTATCTGGGAAAGTGGCTGACCGGGCTCATCTATCTCTTGACTGGAGGCCTCTTCCTGGTCGGCATCATCTACGATTACTGGACCCTGAACGGCCAAATCAGCGAGGTGAACGCCTCCTGGAAAGGCTGATGAAAAACGCCCATCTGCGGCGTTGCCCTCATCCCTCGTCAACGACGTACCTTCCAGGTACGCCTTATCCCAAGGGTTTTCGGGCGCCTTGCATCTGGGCATTTTTGATCAGCCTGAGAAAGCCGGCTATTAAGAATCAAGTCAGGGCGGCCCCCCCTCACTCCTCCTCCGGAGGTCGGATAACCAGGTGTCTCTTCGGCTCCTTCCCCGTACTCTGGGCCAGGAGCCCCCGGCCGGCGATGAGCCGGTGCTGCACCTTCCGCAGGGCCGGCCGTCGAGGGGCGAGGGACACCTCCTCCCTTTCCGCCAGGACATGCCTGATGGCGTCCTCGGTCTCCGCCACCATCTCGTGCAGCTCTTCCCCCTCGACCCCCTCCAGCACATGAAAGGTCCGCTCCAGCAGGCGCCGCATTTCGTTGGCGGTGTTGCGCTTGATGTAGTGGAGGGAGGCACCGCTCCCCTGCATCATGCGCTGCAGGCGCAGATCGTCGCTGCGGGAGCGCAGGGCCAGAACCAGATCGGCCTGCTCCGGGCCGCCCACCGTTCGGGCGTTCAGGCCCATGCTGCGGATCACCCGCTCGAGAAGATCGCGGGAGAGGGCGTAGGGATAGATGCGGGCGGGGCCGCGGCGCACCGGCTCTCCCGCCTGCGTGGACGGAGTTCGCTTGTGCTCTTCCTCCTGCGCCCGCACGTGGATCTCGCCACAGGCGGATTGTTCGCGCCGCTCGCCCCGGGGGAGGGTGCCGCGCAGGAGGGTGTCGACCGCCGCCGCAGTGTCGGCATGGACGATGACCTCATCCCGATCCACCATCTCCACCACGATCTCGAAGGTGGGAGGGGCGCGGCGCTCGCTCACCGTCTTGGGGGTGCGCCTCCTCCTCGCCTCCTCGTCGCTCAGGGTCACCACCTGGACGCCCCCCACCAGGTCGGAGAGGGTGGGGTTCTTGATCAGGTTCTCCAGGGAATTGCCATGGGCGGTGCCGATGAGCTGCACCCCGCGCTCGGCGATAGTGCGGGCCGCGACCGCCTCGGCCTCGGTGCCTATCTCGTCGACGATGATCGCCTCGGGCATGTGGTTCTCCACCGCCTCGATCATCACCGCGTGCTGGCGATCCACCCGGGGGACCTGCATCCGCCGCGCGCTGCCGATCCCCGGATGGGGGATGTCGCCGTCACCGGCGATCTCGTTGGAGGTATCAATGACGACCACCCGCTTATGCAGGTCGTCGGCCAGGACCCGCGCCATCTCCCGCAGCTTGGTGGTCTTCCCCACCCCCGGTCGGCCCAGGATCAGCAGGCTCTGCCCCGTCTCGATAAGGTCTCGAAGCAGCTCGATCCCCCCGAAGACCGCCCTGCCCACACGGAGGGTGAGGCCGATGATCTGCCCCTTGCGGTTGCGGATGGCGGAGATGCGGTGCAAGGTCCGCTCGATCCCCGCCCGGTTGTCGTCTCCGAATTCCCCCACCAGGGCCGTCACGTGAGACAGGTCCTCCTGGCTGACCGGCTTGTCGGAAAGGCGCGCAACCGCATCGGGAAACCGTGCCTCTGGCGGCCTCCCCAGGTCCATCACCACCTCGAGAAGCCGCTCCAGCTCCGTCGCCCGGTTGAGAAGGGCCGCCTGCAGTTCGGCAGGGAGTGTGGCGACCAGCAGGCGGATGTCCTCTCCGTGAGGAGATGTCTTTTCCCGGCTGTTTTTCATTTCAGAACCCCCTTATTTACAGGGAATGAAGGGGGATTAAGGGGATAAATTTAAAATCAAGGTTACAGGTTTTATCCCCGCATCCCCTTTATCCTTGTTTAACAGTTTTTGGTATTTCCGCCTCAGCTCGGTCTGTTTCCCGGCGCCCGGTCCGTCAGAAACTCCGCCAGCACCTCCGCCGTATGCGACCCCTTCAGCGTCTTCGCAACTTCCTCCGGCGGCCCCTGGGCCACGATGCGCCCGCCGTCGTCGCCTCCCTCCGGCCCCAGGTCGATGATCCAGTCCGCTTCGGCGATGATGTCCAGGTTGTGCTCGATGACCACTACCGTGTTCCCTTCCGCCGCCAGTCTGTGCAGGACCCGGATCAGCTTTTCCACGTCGGCCATGTGCAGGCCGATTGTCGGCTCGTCGAGGAGGTACAGTGAGGCGTGAGGGGTGAGGGGTGAGGAGTTCTTGGGTGTAACGCGTGATGCGTGACGCGTGACGCGCCGTGCGGGAGTCCGGGCGAGTTCGGTCACCAGCTTGATCCGCTGGGCCTCGCCTCCGGAGAGGGTGGGACTCGGCTGGCCGAGGGTGAGATAGCCCAGACCGACCTCCTGCAGCAGTTCGAGGGAACGGTGGATCTTGGGGTGGGCGGCAAAGAAGGGGACCGCTTCTTCCACGCTCATCGAGAGAATGTCGAAGATGTTCTTCCCCTTGAAGTTGACCAGGAGCGTCTCCGCGGTGAAGCGCGAACCGCCGCAGGCCTCGCAGGTCACCCGCACGTCGGGGAGGAAGCTCATGGCGATCTTCTTGAGCCCCTGTCCCTCGCACTCGGGACAGCGACCCTCCTTCACGTTGAAAGAAAAACGGGCCGGACCCCAGCCGCGCATCCGGGCCTCCGGCGTGCCGGCGAAGAGCTTGCGAATGGCATCCCAGAATCCGACGTAGGTGGCCGGGCAGGAGCGGGGGGTCTTGCCGATCGGCGTCTGGTCGACCTCCAGGACGCGCTCTGTCGTCTCCCATCCGATGATCTCACGACAGCCGCGCAGGGGCGCAGCATGCTGAGCCCCTGCATCCCTCCGGGGACCCAGCAGCGTGCGCAGATTGTCATGGAGGACGCTGCGCACCAGGGTGCTCTTGCCGCTCCCGGAGACGCCGGTGACACAGATCAGCCGCCCCAGGGGAAAGGCGACCTCCAGCCCCTTCAGATTGTGCAGGTCGGCGTTAACGATCCGGAGGCTCGGGGTCTTGACATCCGTGGGCCGCCGCTCCGTCAGCGGGTGACGCAGGGGGGCGGCCAGAAAGCGCCCGGTCAGCGATTCGGGGCTTCGCATCAGATCGTCCACGCTCCCTTCGGCCACCACCCGCCCGCCGTCCACTCCGCCGCCGGGGCCCAGGTCGACCACGTATTCGGCGCGGCG
>NZ_KI421415.1:0-5392 GCF_000472285.1 Desulfuromonas sp. TF | reverse complement strand
ATGCAGTCCGATCGTCGGCTCGTCCAGGATGTAGCAGACGCCGCGCAGGTTGGAGCCGAGCTGGGCCGCCAGGCGCAGATCGTCTCCTCGTCGTGTTCGACGACGATGATGGTGTTTCCCTTTCCCTCGAGCTTGCGCAGGGTATCGAGGAGCATCCGGTTGTCCCGGGGATGCAGTCCGATCGTCGGCTCGTCCAGGATGTAGCAGACGCCGCGCAGGTTGGAGCCGAGCTGGGCCGCCAGGCGCAGGCGTTGGGCCTCCCCGCCGGAGAGGGTGGGGGCGGCGCGGTCGAGGGAGAGGTAGCTGAGTCCCACCTCCTGCAGGAAGGCGAGGCGTGAGCGCAGTTCGGGGAGGAGGTCGCGGGCGATGGCGGCATCGCGCCCCGAGAGCTTCAGCTCCGCCAGCCCCTTCGCCGCCGCCTCGACGGAAAAAGCCGCCCAGTCCGCGATGGAGAGCCCTGCAAAGCGCACGCTCAGGGCTTCCGGCCGCAGCCGCCGTCCCCGGCAGTCGGGACAGACCGTCTCTTCCCCTGCCCACCATTCGTTCCACCAGATCTCGTCTCCGGTCTGCTCGGCGTCGAAGTCGGGGATGAGCAGGCCGGTGCCGAAGCAGGTCTCGCACCAGCCGTGTTTGGAGTTGAAGGAGAAGAGACGCGGATCGGGCTCCGGGAAACTGCGTCCGCACCCCGGGCAGGCCCGGTGCGTGGAAAGGATGCGGGGGGAGGTTTCCCCCTCCGGCAGGACCTGCACCACCCCCTTGCCGTAATCAAGGGCGCGGTCGAGGAGCTCGCGCATTTCACTTTCGCTCTCCGGTTCGATCAGGACTTCGCCGACCGGCAGCTCGATGTGGTGCTCGCGGTAGCGGTCGAGGCGGGGCCAGGGGGAGGTGGGGAGCCATTGCCCGTCGACCCGAAGCAGGGGAAAACCCCTGCCGGAGGCCCATTTGGCCAGAACGGTGTACACCCCTTTTCGGGCCGTCACCAGCGGGGCGAGGAGGGTCGCCTTGCGGCCGCGATACCCCTTCAGGAGGTTCGCAGCGATCGCCTCGGGGGTCTGCTCCTCGATGGGCAGCTCGCACTCGGGACAGAAGGGGGCGCCGAGCTTGACGAAGAGGAGGCGCAGGAAATGATAGAGCTCGGTCATGGTGGCGACGGTGCTCTTGCGGCCGCCCCGGCTGGTGCGCTGCTCGATGGCCACCGTCGGCGGGATGCCGAAGATGGCGTCGACGTCGGGGCGGGAGGCGGGCTGGACAAATTGCCGGGCGTAGGCGTTGAGGGATTCGAGGTACCGGCGCTGCCCCTCGTTGAAGATTATGTCGAAGGCGACGGTGCTCTTTCCGCTGCCGGAGACGCCGGTGACCACGGTGAAGCGGTCGCGGGGAATGTCGATGTCCACCCCCTTGAGGTTGTGCTCCCGGGCGTTGTGGACGGCAATAGACTTACCCCCCCTCCCTTGAGGGAGAGGGTTGGGGTGAGGGGGACTCCCTGGAGAGTGAGGGCCGGGGTGGGGGAGTGCGGGGGGCAAGGAGATTGACTGTGAATATTCCCTCAGAGCCACCCCGGTGTGGCTCGTTTCGCAACTCATCACCTCTTCGGGCGGACCGGTGCAGACGATCTCCCCGCCCGCGTCCCCCCCTTCCGGGCCGAGATCGATGATCCAGTCGGCGGCGCCGATGACGTCGAGGTTGTGCTCGATCACCACCAGGGAATGTCCCTCGGCCAGCAGGCGGCGAAAGGCGGTAAGGAGAGTGGCGATGTCGGAGAAGTGCAGTCCCGTCGTCGGCTCGTCGAACAGGAACAGGGACGCTGGACGAGGGATGCGGGACGAGGATTTTTTCTTTTCCGCCAGATGACCGGCGAGCTTGAGGCGCTGGGCCTCGCCGCCGGAGAGGGTGGGGACGGGCTGGCCGAGGCGCAGGTAGTCGAGGCCGACCGCCGCCAGCGGCTCCAGGGCCCGCAGCACCTCGGGGCGGGAGGCGAAGAAGGCCAGGGCTTCGGCCACGGTCAGTTCCAGCACCTCGGCGATCGATTTTCTCTCTCCCCCTTCCGGGGCGAGCTTCACCTCCAGCACTTCGGGGCGAAAGCGGCTTCCGTCGCAGTCGGGACAGCGCAGATAGACGTCGGAGAGGAACTGCATCTCCACGTGCTCGAAGCCGCTGCCGTTGCAGGTGGGGCAGCGCCCCGTTCCGGCGTTAAAGCTGAAGGTTCCGGCGGTGTAGCCGCGGGACCGGGCGAGGGGTTCGGCCGCGAAGAGATTGCGGATGGCGTCGAAGGCTCCCACGTAGCTGGCCGGGTTGGAGCGCGCCGTTCGGCCGACGGGGGACTGGTCCACCAGCACCACCTCGCGGATCAGCTCGTGCCCGCGGACCTCCCGATGCGCCCCCGGCGCCTCCAGCGGTTCCCCCTTGAGCTTGCGCAGGGCGTGGTAGAGGATGTCCTGCACCAGGGTGCTCTTCCCCGAACCGGAGACGCCGGTGATGCACACCAGGCGGTTCAGGGGGATGGCCACGTCCACTCCTTTGAGATTGTGGGCCGATGCGCCGAGGATCTCCAGGTGTGAATCGGCCCTCCCGTTCGTCTGGATCGGTTGGAAGCTCTCCATCACCTGGCGCTTGCCGGTGAGGTATTGGGCGGTGAGGGAGCCGCTTCCCGCAAGGAGGTCCGGAGTGCCGAAGAAGACGACCTCGCCGCCGCGCTCGCCGGGGCCGGGACCGAGGTCGAGGATCCGGTCGGCGGCGAGCATGATCTGCGGATCGTGCTCCACCACCAGCAGGGAGTTGCCTGCGTCGCGCAGGCGGTGCAGCACCTCGACCACCCGTCCGATGTCCCGGGGGTGCAGCCCGATGGAGGGTTCATCGAGGACGAAGAGGGTGTTGACCAGAGAGGTCCCCAGCGCCGTGGTCAGGTTGATGCGCTGGACCTCGCCGCCGGAGAGGGTGCGGGACTGGCGATCGAGGGTGAGGTAGCCAAGCCCCACCTCCAGCAGAAAGCGAAGACGCGAGCGGATGCCGTCCAGAAGGAGTTCCGTCGCTTTATCCAGGGGGGCCGGCAGGTGCAGCCCGGCGAAAAAGGATGTGGCCCGTTCGATGGGAAGAAGCATCACGTCATGGATGTTCAGCCCCGGCAGGACGGCGAAATCCGCCTTGGACATCGTCGCCTCCGCTGGCCGGAATCGGCTCTGCGGTGCAAGCACCCGGTCGGCATCCTCCTTTGTCCCCACGCGCCAGAGCAGGGCTTCCGGGATCAGCCGTGCGCCGTGGCATGCCGGGCAGGCATCGTAGGCCCGATAGCGGGAGAGGAGGACCCGGATGTGCATCTTGTAGCTCTTGCTCTCCAGCCAGGCAAAGAAGCGCTCCACTCCGTACCACACCCCCGCATCCCAGGAGCCTTCCCCCTCGATCACCCAGCGCCGCTGCTCCTCGTCGAGCCTGCGCCAGGGGACGTCGATGGGGATGCCGCGCTTCCTGGCGAAGGTGATCAGGTCGTCCTGGCATTCGCGGTAGCTCTCCGTCTGCCAGGGCTTGACCGCCCCTTCGGCGAGGGTCTTTTCCGGATCGGGGACGATCAGACCGTAGTCGACGCCGATGACGCGGCCGAAGCCCCGGCATTCGGTGCAGGCGCCGACGGGGGAGTTGAAGGAAAAGAGGCTGGGAACGGGATCGCGGTAGTGCAGGTCGCAGTCGGGGCAGTGCAGGTCGGCGGAGAAGCGCCAGGGGGGCAGGGGCCGATCCTCGCCATCCAGGGGATGGACGTCGGCGCGGCCGTGGCCGTAGCGCATGGCGGCCTCCAGGTCCTCCACCAGCCTTCCCCGGCAGGACGGCTCAAGGCGCAGGCGGTCCTGGATCACCTCCATCATCCCTTCCTCTTCCCGGTGGATGCGGGTGTACCCCTGGCGGGTCAGGAGCTCTTTGATTTCATCGGCGGAAAAGGTTTCCGGGACGGTGACGGGAAAGGTGACCAGAACCCGTGGGCGCTCCTCACCGGCGAGGGCCAGCAGCTTCCCGGCGATGCTCTCCGGTGTGTCGCGCCACACCTCCCGGCCGCACCCCCGGCAGAAGAGGCGGGTGGCCCGGGCGAAGAGGAGCTTCAGGTGGTCGTTGAGCTCGGTCATGGTGCCGACGGTGGAGCGGGAGGTGCGCACCGGGTTGGTCTGGTCGATGGCGATGGCGGGAGGGATGCCGTCGATGCGCTCGACCTGCGGCTTGTCCATGCGGTCCAGGAACTGGCGGGCGTAGGGGGAGAAGGTCTCCACATAGCGGCGCTGCCCTTCGGCGTAGACGGTGTCGAAGGCCAGCGAACTTTTTCCCGAGCCGGAGACTCCGGTGACCACCATCAGTTCGCCGAGCGGCAACTGCAGGTCGAAGCCCTTGAGGTTGTTCTGGCGGGCTCCTTTGATGTCGATAATGTCGTCCGACTTCACATGCGGTGCTTTCAAAGGAGCGATTCCCTGGCGATCTCCTGCAGGGCCGCCCTCACACGAGGATGTTCTCCCACGGCGGGGAGGATCTCCACCGTCAGCTCAGGGAAGTTCTTCCGGAGAGTGTCCGCCTGGGCGGGGATGTCCCGCTCGACGTGGGCGCCGGCGGCCATGAACAGGGGGAGGAGGCGCAAAACAGTGAAGCCCTCCTGCCGCGCCTGCCGGGCGGCGTCCGCCAGGGTGGGGGGGGAGAATTCCATATAGGCCAGCTTTACCCGGCTGCCGCCCTGTTCGCGCCCGACCGCCTCGGCGAGCGTCTGGAAGGGCGCCCGCCAGCGGGGATCGGGGCTGCCGTGGGCGAGGAGGATGAGGCAGATATTTGTCATTTGCGAATGCCTTTTGCTGGTGGATTCGGGGATGATTGTCTTCTTCTGTGATTTTAGCAGGGATGGGGGGAGACTTGAAACGGTTTTAGGTTTGAAAACCCGAGCCTTTGAAAATCAAATCAAATTCGCCGGTCCCGGCCGGCAGCCGGGTTCCTTTCTTTGCTGGTCCAAAGAAAGGAACCAAAGAAAGGACCAGCCACTGGCGTGGAGCATGCGGTTGCCAATATGTTGCTTATCAACTACAGCTCCGTAAGTGACGACGCAGCGTTTATTCTTCACCGGTGCTAGACGGAAACCTCGCGCAATGGGTCTCCTGCATCAGGGTCCGCACCGGCAGTGCAGTCCCCGTTTTGAGTGAAAACCCCGCATACGAGGGGGGCCGGAAGAGAATCGGGCCCCGCTTTCGATGCCACGAAGCGCCTAGGCTGTTTCCCGGAGCCTCAGGCATTCAGAGGTAGAACTATTTGCGACCGAAGTGCTCCACGCCAGTGGCCGCAGTTTTCTTTGCTTCCTTGTTAAGTGCCATAACATCGTGGACTAAAAAATGTGCCACGACATCGTGGACAAAAGTTCTCTGACAATCGAATAGCC
>NZ_KI421414.1:136555-145512 GCF_000472285.1 Desulfuromonas sp. TF | reverse complement strand
CGACAGCGACGGCGACGGCGTGACCGACGATCGCGACCAGTGTCCCGACACTCCCAAAGGCGTGAAGGTTGACGACAAGGGGTGCCCGCTCGACAGCGACGGCGACGGCGTGACCGACGATCGCGACCAGTGTCCCGACACTCCCAAAGGCGTGAAGGTTGACGACAAAGGCTGTCCCCTCGACAGCGATGGCGATGGAGTTGCCGACGATATCGACCAGTGCCCGAATACGCCGGCAGGGATCGTCGTCGATGATAAGGGCTGTGAACTGAAACTTACCCTGCATATCAACTTCGATTTTGACAAGGCAGTGATCAAGCCCGAATTCAGATCCGAACTGGAAAAGGCGGTAGCCTTCGTCCGTGAGAATGCCCAGGCCCCCTATATTCTTATCGCCGGACATACGGACAGCAAGGGAAAAGAAGAATATAACCAGCGGCTTTCAGAGCAGAGGGCCCAAGCCGTGCGTCAGGCGCTGATCGATAACTATGGGATGGACGCCAAAAAGCTCAAGGCCGTAGGCTACGGCGAATACCAGCCGGTCGCCGACAACTCCACCGAGGAGGGACGCGCTCAGAACCGCCGAGTGGAACTCATTTGCTGCGCGTTGCTCCCCCAGTAGGCGAGGTCGGCGGAATCCCCAGTCGCCAGCGTTAATCCGAACGGATCAGCCTCTCGCGGCGGTGGAAAAGATACATTCCGATGCTACACTGATGTCCATCCGATATTTTTCGGATGGACATCTTTTTTCCGGACGGACAGGAATACGGCCCATGGACAACGTACTCGCCGCCCGCGCCCTGATGGGCGTCTCCCTCGGCTTTCACATCATCTACGCCACCATCGGCATCGGGCTCCCCCTGATGCTGATGATCGCCGAGGGGATCGCCCTGCGCACGGGGAACGAGCTATATCACGAGATGGCCCGGCGCTGGATCCGCCCCGCCGGTCTGCTCTTCGCCATCGGCGCCGTCTCCGGCACCATCCTCTCCTTCGAGCTCGGCCTGCTCTGGCCGCACTTCATGGAGCTGAGCGGTCCTCTGATCGGGCTCCCCTTCTGGATGGAGGGATATGCCTTCTTCACCGAGGCGATCTTTCTCGCCCTTTACATCTACGGAGAGAAACGCCTCTCCAGGCGGGCTCTTTTCCTCTGCACCATTCCTCTTGCCGGAGCGGCGGCCCTCTCCGCCGTCTTCGTCATCAGCGCCAACGCCTGGATGAACACCCCCGCCGGCTTCCGTCTGGAGGACGGCGTCCTCACTGATCTGTCTCCCCTGAAAGCCCTGGCCAACCCGGCCTGGGCTCACCAGGCCGTGCACGGCACCATCGCCGCCTACGCGGCCACCGGATTTGCCATGGCGGGAATCTATGCCCTGGCTATGCTGCGCCGCGGCGCGACACCCTATTACCGCAAGGCCATGATCCTCGTGCTGGCGGTGGGAACCCTGAGCCTTCCCTTCATGCTGATCAGCGGCGACTGGGCGGCCAATTTCCTGGCGAAGCACCAGAAGGCGAAGCTGGCGGCGGCGGAGGCCCACTTCAACACCATGGCCGGGGCGCCGCTGATCATCGGCGGCTGGCCCGATCCGAAGACCGGAGAGGTTCATTTCGGCATCGAGATCCCCTACCTGCTGAGCCTGTTTGCCCATCGGGATCCCGATGCCGTTGTCACCGGTCTGAACGATTTCCCTCCGGACGAAAGGCCCGATCCGCGGCTGGTCCACCCCTTTTTCGACCTCATGGTCGGCTCCTTTTTCATCTTGGCCCTGGCCGCCGCCTGGTTCTGGTGGCGGTATTGGCGCCGCAGGGAGGTCGCCGGGAGCAAAGGGTTGCTGCGGCTGCTCGTATTTGCCTCTCCCTTCGGCCTGAGCGCACTGGAGAGCGGCTGGCTGGTCACAGAGTTCGGCCGCCAGCCATGGATCATCACCGGAGTGATGAAGGTGTCGGAAGGAGCGACGCCGAATCCCGGCATCGGAGTGATTTTCCTCACCTTCCTCATCATCTACATCCTGCTCACCGCAGGACTGCTGAAGATGCTGGTCAGGCCGAAGGGCTAGGGGCTGGGGGCTGGGGGCTGGGGGCTGATAACTGATAACTTACAGCTTAAAGCTTGCAGCTTACAGCTTGCAGCTTGCAGCTTGCAGCTAAAAGGTTTCTCGCATGGAACTTGAAAATCTCGCAGCCGCAGCCCTTCTCCTGGGCCTGATCATGTACGCCGCTTTCGGCGGCGCTGATTTCGGCGGCGGCATCTGGACGGCGCTCGCTTCCGGCCCCCGGAAAAAGGAGCAGCGCGAAAGGCTCTTCCACGCCATCGGACCGGTCTGGGAAACGAATCACGTCTGGCTCATTTACGTGATCGTGGTGCTGTTCATGGTCTTTCCCACCGCTTTTTCCGTCCTCTTCACCGCCCTGCTCATTCCCCTGATTGTCGCCCTCATCGGAATCAACTTCCGCGGCGCCGCCTTCGCCTTCCGCCATTTCGGACGCCAGACCGGCCGCGAGGTCCCACTCATCGCCCGGACCTTCGAGATCTCAAGCATCCTGACCCCCTTCGCCCTGGGCATGGCGGTTACGGCAACGGCGGGGGGCAACATCCAGTTTGACGATGGACGAATCGTCTCGGGGCTCTGGGACTGGATCTCCCCTTTCACCCTGGGCGGCGGCGTCATCGGGCTGGCGATCTGCGCCTATCTGACTCCCATCTATATGACGGTGCGCACAAAGGGGGAGCTGCGCGAGGATTTTCGCAAACGGGGTATGATCGCCGGGTTTGTGCTCGGGGGGCTGACAGCCCTTCAGGTCCCCGTCGCTATATTCGATGCCCCCCTCTTTGCCGCAAAGCTCCTTTTGACCCGGACCCTCGTCTGCGTCCTCTTCGCCGCCGCCTGCGGCACCGCTACCATGGTCTTTCTCTGGACCCGCCGTTTTACCGCCGCCCAGATCGCAGCCGGCGCGACGGTCGCTCTCACCCTGACCGGCTTCGCTTCAGCCCTCTATCCTGACCTGCTGCTGGACCGGATGTCCATTGCCGAAGCGGCAGCGCCCCGCGAAACCCTCATCGCCTTCTTCACCGTTCTCCCCTTCGGGGTGCTCATCCTCGTCCCTTCCCTCTTCTATCTCTACTGGACCTTCCGAGGCTCTCCCGACCCGGAGGCGCCGCCGGAGGATTTTAAGGTCTGATGGCGACGCCATCCTCATGATAGTCAGGATGAACAGGATAAAGACGAATCGAACCACCAGCCTTTAACCTTCAACTCTTTAACCATTATCCTGTCAATCTTGTCAATCCCTGTTAAAATAGCCTTTTACCTGGTCTGAACGTCTCAGGCCTCACGAAACCGGAGGAGGTGATGCATGGGTTTGGAAATCGGTGGTCTGTTCGGTCTGCTGGTGCTGGTTCTCGACGTATGGGCCGTCGTCAATGTGTTCCAGAGCACCGCCTCCACGGGCGCCAAGGTCGCATGGATCGTCCTGATCATCCTGCTGCCGGTCATCGGCCTCCTCATCTGGGTTTTTGCCGGTCCCCGAAGCACCCGTTGAAAATTTACAGGAGAACGTCATGAAAACATCCAGGATCATCCTTCTGATCGTCGCCGTCATCGCCGTTCTCGTGGCCGCGGCGGTTTTTTACCTCGTCAGGAATCTCGATTCTCTCGTCGCTTCGGCCATCGAAAGATACGGAACCGTGGCGGCCGGCACTTCGGTGCAGGTGCAGGACGTGGAGATCAGGATCAGGGAAGGGATGGGATCGGTCCGGGGCCTGACCGTGGCCAACCCGCCTGGGTTCACCGACAGAGACATCTTCAGCCTCGGCGAGATCGTTCTCGATCTCGATGCCGCTTCGCTGACATCTGAACTGCCGATTGTCGAGGAGATCAGAATCGGCGAACCGTCCCTTCTTTTCGAGGTGAACGAAACGGCGAAGACAAACCTTGACGTGCTCAAGCAGAACGTCGCACGGATCGGTGAACGCCGGAAGAAGGAGGGGGCTGAAGCCGAAAAGGATCAGCCGCGCCTGCTGGTCAGACGCCTGACCATCGAGGGGGGACAGGGGACTCTCGACCTCACCGCCGTCGGCGGCAGGGAAGTTCAGGCCAAACTGCCGCCCATTACCCTGACCGACATCGGCGGCGAACAGGGAGTCACCCCGACCGCCCTCGGCGAGGCCGTCCTTGCCGCCCTGATCAAAAACCTCGAACAGGCCGCCGTCCGCCAAGGGGTGGAAAAAGCCGTTCGAGACAGGCTCGGGGAGGAAGCGGGGCGTCTGGAGGAGAAACTCGATGAGAAAGTCGCTCCCGGCGCGGGGGAGGCTTTGAAAAAGATGCTCGGGAAGTGAACGGTTCGAAAATCCTTTTGAATTCTCAGCTGACACGTTGTAATCTACTTTTTTTATCTCCCCAACCTGATCCTGCTGGCGTTTGAGGCATCACCGGTGGGCCCGGGCCCCCGGAGGATAGATGAAGGATACCAAAAAACCCAATCCCACCCGCACCCGGCTTCGCGACCTGGCTCGGGCTCTCTCCCGGGGCCAGGAGCCTGACCTGGGCGTCCTTTCCGCCGAAGACATCCGGGAACTGGTTCACGAACTGGGCGTCTATCAGTTCGAGCTGGAGACCCAGAACGAGGAGCTGCGGGAAACGCGGCTGGAACTGGAAGAGGCCTGCGACCGCTACCGCGAACTGTACGATTTCGCCCCCGTCGGGCACTTCACCCTGGATCGCCAAGGGCTCATCCACGAGGCGAACCTCACCGGCGCCGCCCTGCTGCACACCGAACGCAACCGCCTGGTCGGCGAGTATCTCTCCCGCTGGCTCGATCGCGAGGACGCCGACGCCCTCTACCGTCACCTCGGCGAGGCGTGCCGCACGGCCGAGCCGTGCCGCCTGGAAGTCGCCCTGCAGCTTTCAGACAAGAGCCCCCTCTGGGTGCGTCTGGAGAGCGTCGCCGTAACCGATGCGCAAGGAAGGCAAATCTGCCGCACGACCGTTTCCGACATCAGCGCCGAAAAAGAGGCCGAACGCGACCGGACCGAACGGCAGCGTCTGTACGAGAATCTCTTCGCCAATAACCATGCCGTCATGCTGTTGATCGATCCCGCCTCCGGAAAAATCGTGGATGCCAATCCGGCCGCTGCCCAATTCTACGGCTACTCCCGCGAGGAGTTCCTGAGCCGCCCTATCTCCGACATCAATCTTTTGGAACCGGCCATAGTCCGCAATTTAATGAGGGACGTGACGAACCTTAAACGCCAGAGATTCGAATTTCGCCACCGGCTGGCCAGCGGAGAAGTCCGCGAGGTGGAAGTCTATTCCGGCCCCCTGACCCAGAACGGGCGAACCCTTCTCTTCTCGATCGTTCACGACATCACCGATCGCAAGAATGCCGAACAGGAACTGAAGCGGGCGCGCATCCAGGCCGAGGACGGCAGCCGTGCCAAGAGCGAGTTCCTGGCCAACATGAGCCACGAGATCCGCACTCCCATGACGGTGATCTTCGCCGCCCTGGAGCAGTTGGAGATGGCCGGGCTCCCCCCCGATCAGGGCCGCCTGCTGGGAATGGCCCAGACCGCGGCATCCAACCTGCTCACCCTGATCGACGATATCCTCGACATCTCCCGCATCGAGGCGCGAAAGGTGGAAATTCGCAGAGAACCCTTTCTTCTGAAGGAAACCCTTCACAAGACGGTGGAAATGTTCCGGCCTAAAGTGAGGGATAAAGACCTGCGCCTCGGCCTCGAGGTGGCGGAGGAGGTTCCCGAGCTGGTGCTGGGCGATCCAGATCGCCTCAGTCAAATCCTGATCAATCTGCTGGGAAACGCGGTCAAATTCACCGACAGGGGCGAAGTGAAGGTCACGGCCGACTGCTGTCCCGATCCGCATCATGTACGACTGAGAATCACCGATACGGGCATCGGCATGCCGGCGGATAAAATCGAGCACCTTTTCGACAGTTTCTCCCAGCTCGAAAGTTCGAGAACCAAAAAATACGGAGGCAGCGGTCTGGGGCTGGCGATCAGCAAGGGGCTGGTGGAGCTGATGGGGGGCGAGATCACGGCAGAAAGCGAGGAGGGACAGGGAAGCATCTTCTGCGTATACCTGCCCCTGGTCGAAATTGAAGCTCAGTCGATCTCCGCCGAGGAGAGCCCGGAAGAATCCTCAGCTCCGACGGAGGCCCGGATTCTGCTCGCCGAAGACGATGCCACAGTGCGCTTTCTCATCGAACAGTTGCTGCGCCGGCACCAGTGGGATGTCGTGACCGCCGAAGACGGCGAGCAGGCGCTCAAGTTATGGCAGGCGCAAAATTTCGACCTGGTGCTCATGGACGTTCAGATGCCGCACATGGACGGATTGGCCGCCACCCGGAAGATCCGTGAGCAGGAGGGAGAAGGACGCCATACGCCGATTGTCGCGCTCACCGCCTTTGCCCGTCAGGAGGACCGGCAGCGCTGTCTGGAAGCGGGGATGGACGCCTTCGCCTCCAAACCGGTCGACCGGAGCGACCTCTACCGGACGATCGAGAACCTGTTGCCGAAGCGAACTCCTCATCACCATTGATCGGCCATTCCTTTTGGTCTGTCTCAAAGGTCGAGAAAAATCCAGCAAATCCCCCCCTGACCTTTTTGCAAAATTTCCCCAGACCTTTCCCTGCAGAGACTGAACCGGGTTACGGAGCCGCGAACTCCCTGGCCAGCTCATTGTCGATGACGTAGATGCACATCTCCTTGGCCCCTTTCTGGGTATACCTGTACGTCTCGACGAGGTTGGCGATAAGGGTGGTGACGTCGTCGCGGATGCGCTTGTCGTAGGTCCGGAAGTCCTCGGTGTCGTAATCCTTGATGGCCCGCCGGAAGTTTTCGTTGTCCAGAAACGGGTCGAGGGCCTTCTCTTTCAGGTTGTAGACGTAGCGCTGATAGAGGGTCTGGTAAAGACCGGTCTCGGTCACCGGCTTCCCTTCGGAGACGATCTCCTGCGTCAGGGTCCGTGACGTGTATTCGTTCTGCGTCTCCTTGCGGAAGGCACGGCGGCGGAACGGATCCGCGGCGGCGCCCAGGAGTCGACCTTCGATGGATTCGAAGAATTCTTCGCTGATTTCCAGCTTCTGTCCGGTGAACCGATTTCTTTCCACCGCCCCGGGCTCAAAGTTGACGGCGAACATGTAATTCTGGATGTCCCTGGAAATCTGCTCCTCGTTGTAGTCGTACAGCGATTCCTTCACTTCCTGGAGAATGGAGTAATTGTACATTCGAACCAGCGAGTCGAGGAAACCCGCGGGAATCAGCTCGCTCAGGTCTGGACGGATCTTGGTGAAGAACTTGCGCAGGACAGACATGTCGATGAGCCTGTCCTTGCGCGCGAACATGGAGTGGAATTCGTTGAAGATCTTGATCGATTCGCGGCCGGAGAACCCCGCCTCTCCTTCGTGTTCCGATTCGGCGATGATCCGCCTGCGGCGCTTGGCGTTAAGGCGCTTGCGGTCCTCCTCGGTGAGCCATTTGGGAATGTAGCCGGTATAGATCTCCATTTTGAGCAGGTGGAGGTTGGGATCGCAGAACAGACGGTATTTTTCGGCATCCCCGATCCACTCCTTCATCGCGGCCGATTCGGTTTTGAGGCGCGAGGCGATGATGACACGGGCGAAATTGTGCAGCACCCGGGGCAGGAAGCTCTCGTCGATGTGACGGCCGAAGATGTTGCGGTAGATCTCCACCTCTGTGGCGATATCGAGCACGTAGGGGATCTTGATCGATTCGATTCGGTCGGAGAAGGAGGGGAAATCCTGGATATTCTGCTTGTCTTCCGGATTCATCAGAGCCAGGAAGAGAGAGCTGACGTTCTCCTCGATGTCCTCCACCTTGTGCACCCCTTCGCTGATGATGTTGTGCAGTTCCATCAGCCGCTCCACATTGTGGGATTTGACGTCCATGAGGGCGTAGATGCCGTTGTTGGTCTTGGCGAAGCGGGAGAAGATATAACGAACCTGATTGCTGTCCTGAAGCAGGGCATTGATGCGATTCTGCAGGATGTCATTGGTGAGGACGGTCTGCTTGAGCGGCTTGTCGCCGGGATTGTAGACGCTGATCCCTTCCCCGAGCCGGCGATTGAACTGCAGGGGGCGGGCATGGATCATGTGAAGCACCTCGATGGGGTCCTTGAGCTTTCCGATAAGGGCCTGGTACAGCGAGCTGCAGATCGTGCAGGGGTGATTGCGAAAGATCCAGTCATATTCCTTGTCGCCGAGGATTTCGAGAACCCGCCGTTCGTCTTTGAACAGATCATTGAAGAACATCCGGCGGCTGGCCTTGGGAACCATCAGGATGGGATGGTCATGGCTTGGGCAGGGAATCTCGATGTATTCATCCCCGGTCTGCTGGGAGTTTTTCGCCGCGATGACGTCGCTCTGCCGCAGCTCGTACTCATCGAGCAGATTCTCAAGCTTGTCCAGAAAGACGTTCGTCTCCCCCTTCCTGAAGCTTCCCAGGACCCTGCGGTCGAGCCGCCATACGGTTTCGTAGGTGGAGCCTTCGGCGGTGTTGGCGTATCTTTCGAAACGCATCAGCAGATTGTTCAGGAAAGTGCTCTTGCCGCAGCCGTGCGGCCCCTCGAAGATGTAGATCTTGTTCTGCTGCGTCCCCCGCTTGAGGGCCTCGACCAGGTTGATCAGGCGGTTGGCGAAAAGGCGGTCGGCAAAGAAGGGGTTATCGGTGTCCTCCACGAAAAGGCGGCTGCAGTCGTAGAGAGCGTAATGGATCGATTCAGGATCATCCGGGTATTCGTCCACCCCTTCGCTGATATGGCTCTTGATCATATCGTGGAAGAGCTGAAAGATGTTGCGAAGGGCCGCCTGCGGGCGGTCGGTGAGAACCTGCAGGAATTCATGGAAGGGAATCGGATCCTTCCGCCCGCCCTCCCCCACGCTTTGTGCAATTCGTTCGAGTGCCGTCTCGACTGTACTCATAT
>NZ_KI421414.1:125862-136545 GCF_000472285.1 Desulfuromonas sp. TF | reverse complement strand
CCGCCAGTCCATTGCGGGCGCTTCGCCGGAGACCTCCCGTGAGGCCCGATCGCCGGAGCGCGAGGCCTTTGCCGTCGCGTTCCTAAAGAAAGCTTTCAGCTTTCAGTTTGCAGCTTAAAGCTTACAGCTTACAGCTTACAGCTTAAAGCTGCGTTTTCCCCAGTTTGCGGTTCTTCATCGTATAACGCACGCGCCGCCAGTCCATTGCGGGCGCTTCGCCGGAGACCTCCCGTGAGGCCCGATCGCCGGAGCGCGAGGCCTTTGCCGTCGCCTCGCTCGTCTCCAGGTGCACCGGCGCTCCCCAGAGGAATTCGATGCCGAGCATGGTGTTGGCGATGTAATCCTTCACCAGGGGTTTGTTTTCAAACCGATGGGCCAAATGGAGCTCATTTCCGCCGGAAACCCTGTCGACCTGAATCCGCGGCGGATGATAAAGGGTGTCGTTGAGCATGCTCCGGTAGTCCTCCACCTTGCGGCTCTTGATGTAGTATTCCCAGACCATGCGCGACGGATTCAGGCGTCTGCCGCTGACGAACAGTTTGTGCTGGTCGAGGAAATCCTGGTCGATGAACCGGTTGATGAACATGAAGTCGCTGCAATCCTCCCGCACCTGAAAGATGAAGTCTCTCCCCGCGCCCGTCTTGCGGTCGAATTTCAGCCGCTGATCGGCATCGCGCAGCCTGTCGTAGGCGACGGAGTAGCATCCCTTGTCCGCCATCTCCTCGATATAGGCGAAGAGCCGCATCCCCAGGGCGTAGGGGTTGAGTCCGACCTTCGGCAGGGAGGTGACGCCGGCGTGGACCCGGGCGAAGGACACCTCCTGCCCCCGGATCCGCTCATCGTCGAGAAAGAGTTTTTCGTGCCAGTAGCTCGCCCACCCCTCGTTCATGATCTTGGTGCGAATCTGGGGCTGGAAGTAGATGGAGGTCTTGCGCACCACCTCCATGACCGACTTCATCCACCGGTTCTCCTCCCGATTGAGGAATTCGGAGCGGTCCATCAGAAACTGCAGCAGATCGCCGTTGCGGCGGGGCTTCTCCTCCAGGCTGTTCTCGTATATCGCCTCGAACTCGGGGTATTTCCGTGCCGTGTCGGAAAAAAAGACCTGTTCTCCCAATTTCCCCGATTCTTTCAAGTCGGCGTTGTAGCGGTCGATCTCCTTGACGTATTCGGTGATCCTGACCTTCTTGATATCCTGCAGGAAGACGTCGAAATAGAAATCGAGGCGCCGGGAGTTCCGGCTTTCCGCGGGACGGTTCAAATCCGAGAGTTCGTCGTAGTACCCCACCAGATTGTCGATGGCCCTGGAGAATTCGATGACGTAGTCGACCCAGCGGCCCTTGCTCGAGCGCAGCCTGGCGATCAGCCTCTTGTCGGAGAGAGCCTGCCCGGTCAGATCGAAATCCCAGGTGTGACGGAAGAAGAGGTTGTTCTGAAAGAAGTCGACATGCGCCAGAACATGATAGAAGATCATCACGTTGAGCCAGTCCGGATTGTTGTCATTATAGAAGGAGATGGCCGGACGGGTGTTGATGACGGTTTCGTAGGGGTTGCCCGGATAGAGCTCGTAGCGTCCCTTCTCCCTGAGCACCTCGACGTCGTGAACCCAGTAATCATAGAGGGTGGGGATCATCATCTTCGGCGACAGCTCCAGCAGGTCGCGGTTGGTGACGATGTATTCCAGGGTCTCGTTCTCGAAGCGCAGCCCAGCGTCACGGGCCCGCTCCTTGCACCCTTCCATGATCTTCTTGGTATGTTGGTTGATGAGTTCCATAAAGTCCGTTGAAATGTTGAATTGTTGAAATGTTGAATCGATTCAACGATTAAAACTTTCAACGATTCAACGGGTTTTCACGAAATCAGATTCCTGATCCCTTCGATGATCCGCGACTCCTCGGCGTCTTCGCCCATGACGTCGAGCCGCAGCAGTTCCGGACTGCTCTCCAGCAGCCCGGAGTCCTTCAGGTACTTTTCGACTTCCGTGTTCCCTCCGGAGGCGTAGACGTGCTGGGCGACGGTCACCCCGACCCGGCTGGCGTAAGTGAGAATATTTTTCAGTTCCGGGATCGACTCTTCGCCGGAGGAGTCCCAGTCGTCGCCGTCGGTTCCCTGAAAGACGTAGATGTTGTAATCGCGGGCGAGATTTTCCCGGCTCACGATTTCGTTGACCAGGGTATAGGCGGACGCCACCCTTGTACCGCCGGCCACCCGCGAGTTGTAGTAGGTGTAGAAATCCGGCACTTCCTTGGCGTCGGTGTCGTGAAGGATAAAACGGGTCTCCACCTGCCGGTCATACTGGTAGAGGAGCCAGCTGTAGATCAGGACGTGCTGGGTAGCCACCAGTTCCGTCGCCTTTCCGGCCATGGAACCGGAGTAGTCGCGGATGAAGAAAACCATCGCCTGCGACTCGTAGTCCTTCTCCCGGGAGAGAATGCGATAGGTCTTGTCCCTGGGCGCGATGAGGAAGCCGCTGGTGTCGATATCGGTGATGTCGGGGATGTTGCCGAGAGAGATGTTGGTCTGGATAATCCGCCGCAAAGTGGCCTTTTTGTCGAGGACCTGTCCGAACCCCCGGTTGCGGTCGGTCAGGTCGTAGGTGTAGCGGGTGAGGGAGCGCTTCTTCCCTTTCTCCTTGAGGTTGGGAAGCTGGAATTTTTCCGTGAGAATCCTCCCCAGATCGTAGGCGCTCGATTCGACCTCATGGGAGCCCCCTTCCCCCTGCCCTGCCTGCCCCGCCCCCGACTCTCCGGTTTCCCTCACCGGACGTTCGCCGATGATCTCCCCCTCTTCACCTTCGCCCGTCCCTCCGGAGCTCTCGTCCTCCCCCTCGCCCTCGGGGAAGGAGCTGTCGTGGATGAACTTCTCCTCGACCGTGGTGGGGACGACGACCACCTTGCCTTCCGCGCCCCGCCCCGGCCGGATCATCCGGCCGACGCGGATCTTCCGGGGAAAACCGTCCTCCTCCCGCTGCCGGTCCCGTTCCAGGAGCTCGTCCAAAGAACCGATATTGGCGGTGTAGGAGCGCCGGGGCGGCTCCATGGCCTGCATGGCGGAAAGATCGGACAAGGCGTAAAGGTCGCCTGCTTTCTCTATTTTGGGTTTGCCATTCATAGAGTTATTATTCTTGTCCTTTGTCATTTGTCCTTTGTCATTTGTAAAACCCAAGACAGAACCTGAGGCATTGAATTTTCCACCGATACCAATGACCAATGACTAATGACCAATGACAGATTTTAACCCTCATCCTCCTGGGTGCAGAAGTATTCGATGGTCTTCTGCGCGCAGGTGCGGCAGTAGCCGAGCTTGTTGAGCATGGTATCGATCATGCGGTCGTAGATTTTCTGGTTCTCCTCGTTGGTTCGATTGGCCAGGGCGCCGATCAGACTGCCGGCGCCGGCGATGTCCGATTTGAGCCGCACATCCGTCACCGCCTTGACCAGTTCGAGGTTGTCCATGAAGTCGTAATTGGGATTGACGGAGATCTTCTGGCCATAGATCTTGCGGATCGAGGTGCGGAAGGATTCGCATTGCTCCTCGGTCTTGAGGCCCAGCCGGTTCTCGATGCTCCGGATATAGCGCTCGTCGATCTTCAGGGCCTTCAGCTCCCCGGACTGAGGATCCTTGTATTTCCACATCCGGTCCGGACCGAGGTTTTCGGCGTCGATGCCCACGATCATGTTGACGTAGTTGAGCACGTCCTTGCGGATCGCCATCGGCTCATCCATGTAGGCATTGAACATCTCGGTCATGATCCGTTCGCGGTAGAGCCCCTTGGCGACCTTCAGGTCATCGAGGTACTTGGCCCGGTCGTTGGCGTCGGAGACGTAGTCGAGGATCACCCTCTCCACCGACGTAAAGACGTCGTAGGCGTACATGCAGCGCCCCTCGTTGGTTTCCGAATTCTCCACCATGAGCTGGATCATTCGGCCCAGGTTGCGCTGCCCCAGCCCTTTCTGGCCGAAGCGCTTAGTGATGTCCGGATCCTGGTTGAGAGTATCGATAACCTCGGCCAGTGTCTTGATGCTCTTTTCCCCGGCCACCTCACCCGCTGCCAGTTTCATCGTCTCCACCGGAGTGAGCTTCTCGGAGCGGGGAAGGCGCGAGAGGATCACCGCGGTCGAGGCCGCGTAGTTGAGGTTGGGATCCTGATGCAGATCTTCCTTCATGAGAGTTGTCTTGGTTTCGCTGCCGATGGCGTAGGCGGTCAGTTCTTTCTGCATCCGGTAGTTGGTGTTGTGGGAGACGTAGCAGATGCGGCAGCGGTCGACGATCGGAGCTTCTTCCTTTTCGGCCAGGAAGCGGTTGAATTCCGAGTTGTTGCTGGTGGCGATGATCAGCGTGTCGATGGGCCACTTGTAGCCGTCGATCTCGATGAGCCGGTTCTGGATCACCCCCAGGTAGACCTGGACCAGGTCCTTCTTGTTCTTGTAAATCTCGTCGCTGAAATGGATGCCGCCGCCCGCGACCCTGGACAGAGCCCCGCGCCGCAGGTCGAAGCGGTAAGGGTTGTTGGTGTCCGTGATGTGCAGAAGGCGCTGAATCGACTCCTCTCCCAGCAGGTCGACGGCCGAGGAGGTGATCTTGTCCTTGGCAGCATACTTTCCGGTGACGGTCCCCAGGCTCTCGGCCATGGGGACGGGGATCACATCGACGAAGCCGAGCATGTCCTCGATCTTGCCGTCGGTGTAGGTGCGAACGTCGTTCCACATGTAGCTGCTGCAGGCGCCCAGGGGGCGGTAGTTCTGATAAAGGGTTTCGATCTCCCCGTCGGTGAAGCCGCCGTGCTCGGCGAGGAATCTGCGGTTGGCCTCGGGATCCTCGAAAAGGTTCATCGCCAGAATCAGCGGGTCCTCGTAACTCTGGGATTCGATGGTCGAGATCCGGCCGTAGCTTCCCAGCTTATCCATGCCGACGAGGCGGAAAGTATATTTGCGGTTCTGCGGCAGGCTCAGGAACTCGCGGTAACGGCTGCACAGGTATTCTACGAAGAAGGTCTTGCCGTTTCCGGGCTCGCCGACCAGGACGAAAGCCATCTCCTTGCTCGATCCGCCCTCGGCGGCATCCTTGACAAAAGAGACAAAGCTGTTGATCTCATCATACATGCCGATGACATGCTTTTTCTCCTTGCGGAAAATCTTAAAATCGTAGGTCGTCTTGGCGTTGACCACGACCTTGCTGATCTCATCCTCCAGGATCATCCTGGCCACCCCCTGAAAGGCGTTTTCAAAACGCCTCTTGCTCCCCTTGACCTCCCCCAGATGATGCAGAAGCGTTCCCTTGGTCTTGCTGATTGTCATTGTGTCTCCTCTTAGCGGAAATTACCGACCGGACAGGTGTCCTCTAATTATATACAGATCCGGTTCCCCTGTCATCTCGCGGAGCTCCTCTTCTCTGCCTCTCTGCCCCGGAGAACGGATGTGATAAAGTTGAAGTGACCTCTGAGGAAAAAGAGTGAAAACATGCTGTTTCACAAGGACCTCGTCGTCCTTTTTCTGTGCGGCGACGTCATGACCGGCCGGGGGATCGATCAGGTGCTGCCCCACCCGGGCGATCCGCGACTGTTCGAATCCTATCTCCGGGATGCCCGGGATTATGCGAGGCTGGCCCGCGGCGCCGGAAGCTCGATTCCAGCCAGGGTGGATTTCACCTACATCTGGGGGGACGCCCTGGCGGAACTGGAGAGGATGGCCCCGGACGCGCGGATCGTCAATCTGGAGACCGCCGTCACCCGGAGCGATGACGCATGGCCGCATAAGGGAATCAACTATCGCATGCACCCGGCGAATCTTCCCGTCCTGGCCGCCGCCAGGATCGATGTGGCCACCCTTGCCAACAACCATGTTCTCGACTGGGGTTACGACGGTCTCCGCGAGACTCTGGACGTTCTTCGCAAGGCGGATATCAAAAGCGCTGGGGCGGGAGGGGATCTGGCAGAGGCCGAAGCGCCGGCCGTCGTGGAAACAGGAGGGAAAGGCCGGGTGCTGGTTCTGGCCGCCGGCGACCGCTCAAGCGGGATTCCGGCCGAGTGGGCCGCCGCTCCCCAAAGGCCGGGGGTTCATCGCCTGGAGGACCTGTCTGACCGGGCGGCTCGCCGGATCGCCTCTCTGCTCCAGGCCTTCAGGCAACCCGACGACCTGGTCGTGCTGTCCATTCACTGGGGGGGCAACTGGGGCTGGGAGATTCCCAGGGCGCATAAGCAATTCGCCCACCGGCTCATCGACGATGCCGGGGTCGATGTCGTTTACGGGCACTCGTCGCACCATGTCAAAGGGATCGAGGTTTACCGCGACCAGCTCATCCTTTACGGCTGCGGGGATTTCATCAACGACTACGAATGGATCAAGGGGTACGAGGAATTCAGGGGCGACCTGGGCCTGATGTACTTCGTCCACCTTGAGCCGGCGACGGGAAAGCTTGCCGGACTCAAAATGATCCCCACCCGTATCAGGGATTACTCCCTGATACGGGCCTCGCATGCGGAAACCATCTGGCTCTGCGATATGCTGAACCGAGAGGGGAAAAACCTGGGAACGCGGGTGGAATGCCTGGAGGATAATACCCTGGCCCTGCGGTGGGATGAGCGCGAGGCGCACATTCAGTGAGGCGAAAACCTGATTTTACACCTCACCCCTCACGCCTCACGATTTTCATGTCGATGCTTGCAAATCGGTGGATTTCTCGCAGGATATGATTTAAAACAATCCCTATGGTCACTTACCACCAAATCCGGAGCGTCCTCGATGCCCGCCGGCCGTCTCTTCGTTCTCCGGCTTCCCGCACCCGGGCCGCCGTGGCCATGATCCTTCGCCGGACGGATGCAGGCCCGCAGATGCTCTTCGTTGAGCGGGCCCGGCATGACGGCGATCCCTGGTCGGGGGATCTCGGCTTTCCGGGAGGCAAGGTAGAAAAGGGCGAAGAGGAAAATCCCCGCCTGACCGCGGAGCGGGAGACGTTTGAAGAGATCGGCATCGACCTTACAGGGGCCCGCTTTCTGGGTCGACTTGACGATATCGAGGGAGCCCATCTGCCGATCATCGTTTCCTGCTTCGTGTACGGCATCGGACAGAACGTCCCCTGGACCTTCAACGAAGAGATCCGGGACGCCTTCTGGTTCCCTCTGCAGGATCTGGCCGACCCCGTGCGGCACGTCGACGCCCCCGTCAACTTCCGCGAGCTGCAGCTGGTGCGTCCGGCCATCTGCCTCCTGGGGCCGGAGCGCACTGTCCTGTGGGGGCTCACCTACCGCCTGGTCTGCCAGTTCCTGCGCCTGCTGGGTCATGAGGTGGGTAAGGTTACGGGTTAAAGCTTTTATCCGCAGATGACGCAGATAGCCGCAGATTAAGGCCACAAAGAATAGGGTTTCATCTGCGTAAATCTGCGTAAATCTGTGGATCACTATGACTTTTTAAATTCCGATTTTCCGGAAAATACAAACAGCAAAGTGAGTGCAGTCATGGAGGATTGGGAATCGATCTGCAACCGCTGCGGCCAGTGCTGCTTTGAAAAGTGGGTGGACGGGGACGGCACCATTCTACATACGGTCATCCCCTGCCGCTTTCTCGACATTGTCACCCGAGAATGCAAGGTCTACGACAAACGCCTGGAAGTCGACGAAGGGTGCATCAAGCTCACCCCGGAAATCGTGAAAAGCGTCCGCTGGATGCCGGAAGATTGTGCTTACACGAAATTTGTAGGAGATAAAAGAGCGGCAGAAGGCAGAAGGAAAAAGAGCAAAGAGAAAAGATGAACCTTTTTATCTCCTTGGCTCCTCTCCTTTAACCTTTTTTCTTTAACCTTTTTCCTTAAGTCTATCCATGCTCGATACCCCCAAACAGAAAGCGTGGTTCGGCTGGTGCATGTACGACTGGGCCAATTCCGCTTTCGCCACCGTCATCATGGCCGCTGTTTTTCCGGTCTATTTCACCTTTCTCGTTCCGGAAGGCGGCGCCCACCTGTCCCTGTTCGGCCTTAGCCGGACGGTTTCATCCCCGGCCTTGTGGGGCTATCTCATTTCGATCTCCATGCTCTCGGTGGCCTTTTCGGCGCCTTATCTCGGCGCCTTGGCCGATCACCTTGGAGCCAGGCGACGCTTTCTCATCGGCTTCACACTTATCGGCGCGGCGGCCACCGCCCTCCTCGTTCTGGCGGGGCCCGGCCGCTGGATACTGGCGGCCACTCTCTTCATCGTTGCCAATTTCTGTTTCGCATCGGGCAACGTCTTCTACAACGCCTTTCTTCCCGCGCTGGCCCGGGGCATTGAAATGGACCGGCTCTCGGCCCGGGGCTTCGCTTCGGGCTACATCGGAGGAGGCCTCATCCTGCTGGCCTCTTTCCTCCTGATCCAGTTCCATGATTTTTTCGGCCTCGCAGACCGGGGCGCGGCCACTCGCCTGGGGTTGCTGCTGACCGGTCTCTGGTGGGGCATTTTCGCTCTGCCGACTTTTTTCTATCTTCGGGAGGATGTTCTTCCCCATCCCCCGGGACGCCTCTTTTCAGGCCTGCGGGGCTACCTGCGAACCTTCGCCGAGATCCGCCGCTTCCGTGATCTCCTTCTGTTTCTGGTCGCGTTTCTTTTCTACAACGACGGCATCCAGACGATCATCGTCGTTTCCGCCATTTTCGCCCGCGAGGAACTCGGGCTGTCCCAGGGAAGCATTCTCGGCTGCTTTCTCATGATCCAATTCGTGGCCATGCCCGGGACCCTTTTCTTCGGATGGCTGGCGGAACGCATCGGCGCCCGGAAGGCGATCATGATTTCCCTCGTCCTCTTCATCGGCGTCACCATCTATGCCTTTTTCATGCGCGAAGCCTGGCAGTTCTGGGCCCTGGCAGCAGTGGTGGCCGTCATCTTCGGAGGCAGTCAGGCGATAAGCCGCTCCCTCTACGGCGCCCTCATCCCGCCGGGGAAAAACGCCGAATTCTTCGGCTTCTATGCCATCAGCTCCAAATTCGCCTCGATTTTCGGTCCTCTGGTCTTCGCCCTGATTACCGACCTCACCGGGTCGACCCGGCTGTCGATCCTGGCTCTTGCCGGGTTTTTCCTGGTCGGGATCGTCCTTCTGAGCATGGTGGACATCGACCGGGGGAAATTGCAGGCCAAGGGAGAGCCATTATGAAAACCCGCTATTTCGATCTCCCCGTTCCGCGGCTGTACGGCCACCGGGGGAGCTCCGCCCATCATCCGGAAAACACCCTCCCCGCCTTCCGTGCCGCATTGCAAGCGGGAATGCCCTACCTGGAGCTGGACGTATGGGCGACCCGCGACGGACACATCGTCATCCATCATGACGAAAACACCCTTCGCCTCTGCGGCGTGAATCGGCGGATCTGTGACTGCACTCTGGCCGAGGTGAAGGAACTCGACGCCGGCTACACCTTCTCCTCCGATGACGACGTCTCATTTCCTTACCGCGGTGAAGGGATCACCATCCCCACTCTGGACGAGCTTTTCCTGGCCTGCCCCGACGCCCTGTTCAACGTCGAGATCAAGCAGGGAACCCCGCCCGTCGAGCCGCTGGTGCTCGCCGCCATCCGCCGGGCGAAAAAAGAGGATGCGGTTCTGCTGGCGGCCGAGAAGGACGCGGTCATGCAGCGCCTCCGCCCCCTCTGCGGAGAGATTCCCACCAGCTTGAGCTATGGCGAACTGGTTACCTTCTTCGGCTGGCTCGGCGAAGGCTGCCCTTCGGGATATCGCCCGCCCGGAGCCGCCCTGCAGATCCCCGAAAGCTACGGATTGAAAACCCTCGTCTCGCCCCCGATGCTCGAAGCCGCCCATTCACTCGGGCTTGAAGTGCATGTGTGGACCGTCAATGAATCCGCCGATATGGAACGGCTCCTTGACTGGGGGGTGGACGGCATCATGAGCGACTGGCCGGAAGTCCTTGCGGAGGTGGAAAGAAAGTATCGTCAGTAGCAAAGAATCCTCCAATATATGGACTAGATATGATCCCGCGGCATCGACTCTGATCCGCGGTTTTTCTTTTCCGGAAAACCGGGTATTCACGCGAAGACGCGAAGGCGCGAAGAAAATTCCATTCGAATGTTTTGAATCTCTTCGCGTTCAAGGCTTCGCGTGAAAATTGATTTATTGGCTCTCATGCTGCTGGTGACAAACCTAGGAAAAGATTTTGCGGTAAAATTACAATCATAATGAACATCATCGAGGGCACCTTCGACACCGGCTCGGACGGGTTCATCGATCGGCCGAGACCCGGACCGTACTTGCCCTCTCGGCCCCGCTCAGTGCTCCGGTCGAGTCACCCGGATTTGCCTTCTTCAGGATGTGAGGCCATGACAAAATCCGCTCTCTTCAGCGAAGTCGATCCTTCCGGACGAGCCCTTCTGACCATCAACCGACCCGAAGTACACAACGCCTTCGATGATTCGCTGGTCGTCAACCTGATGAACGAACTGCGCCAACTCGAAGCCAACGACAAGGTTCGCGTCGTCCTGCTGGCGAGCAGCGGCAAGACGTTCTGTGCCGGGGCCGACCTCGCATGGATGCGCCGCGCCGCCGGTTATGGCCGTGCCGAGAACCTTGCCGACTCCCTGGGCCTGGCCGAGCTGCTGAAGACCCTGGATCACCTGGAAAAGCCGACTATTGCCCTGGTCCAGGGACCGGCCTACGGAGGGGGCGTCGGACTGGTGGCCTGCTGCGACCTGGTGGCGGCCGCCCGCGGAGCC
>NZ_KI421414.1:108743-125852 GCF_000472285.1 Desulfuromonas sp. TF | reverse complement strand
CGTCACTGGAGCGGGGTGCTGCTGCAGAACGGTCCCCGGGCCATGTCCGCCGTCAAGGAGCTGGTGCGGAAGGTGGCGCTTCCGTTTCTCCGAGACCAGGCTCGGTCTCGCTCCGGCGGTGATCTCCCCTTACGTGATTGCGGCGATAGGTGCCCGCGCGGCCCGCCGCTACTTCCTCACCGCCGAGGAATTCGATGCCTCCGAGGCCCGCCGACTCGGCCTGGTGCATGAGGTAGTGGAAGAGAACCGGCTGTTTGAACAGGCCCGTCACTGGAGCGGGGTGCTGCTGCAGAACGGTCCCCGGGCCATGTCCGCCGTCAAGGAGCTGGTGCGGAAGGTGGCGAGCGATCCCATGCATGAACGCTTGCCGGCTGTCACCGCTGAGAAGGCCGCCGAACTGCGGGCCTCCGATGAGGGGCGGGAAGGAATCTCCGCATTTCTGGAAAAACGGCCCCCCTTCTGGATAAAATGATGCCGGCCCCGTTCCGCAAAATCCTCATCGCCAACCGGGGCGAGATCGCCTGCCGCATCATCCGGACCGCCTGCCGCCTCGGCATCTCCACGGTCGCCGTTTACTCCGACCCAGACCGAAACGCCCTGCACACCGTTATGGCCGACGAGGCGTACCGCCTCGGTCCCGCCCCGCCGGAGGAAAGCTACCTGAGGATCGAAACCCTGATCGATACCGCCCGCCGCAGCGGAGCGGAAGCGATCCATCCCGGCTACGGCTTTCTCGCCGAAGATCCGCGGCTTGCCGAGGCCTGCGCCGCCGCAGGAGTGGTCTTTATCGGTCCGTCGGCGGAGGCGATCCGCGCAATGGGACGCAAAAGCGAAGCCCGCCGCCTCATGGCCGAGGCCGGAGTCCCCCTGGTGCCGGGGTTTCACCAATCAGGCCAGAGCCCAAAGCGCCTGCGTCAGGCGGCCGCCGAACTCGGCTACCCGGTCATGATCAAGGCGAGCGCCGGCGGCGGTGGAAAAGGGATGCGCCTGGCGGCGTCGGAGGAGGAATTCGACCGGGCGCTTGAATCCTGCCGCCGGGAGGCGCTTGCCGCCTTCGGGGACGGTTCGCTCCTGCTGGAGAAGTATCTGCCCCGTGCCCGCCACATAGAAATCCAGATCTTCGCCGACCGGTACGGCAGCCTTGTCCACCTCTTCGAGCGCGACTGCTCCCTCCAGCGCCGCTATCAGAAGGTGGTCGAAGAAGCTCCCGCGCCGGGACTCTCCGGGGAGCTGCGGGGAAAGATGGGGGAGACGGCGCTGGCGGCGGCCCGGGCGGTCGACTATGTCGGGGCCGGTACGGTCGAGTTTCTGTTGACGGATGACGGCGCCTACTACTTCAACGAAATGAACACCCGGCTGCAGGTCGAGCACCCGGTTACCGAAATGATCACCGGCATCGATCTGGTGGAGTGGCAGCTGCGGGTGGCCGCCGGCGATCCCCTCCCCTGTCGCCAGGAAGATCTGGTCCTGCACGGTCACGCCGTGGAGGCCCGCCTCTACGCCGAAGATCCCGTCCGCGATTTTCTTCCCTCCGCCGGCCGCCTGGAACATCTGCATCTCCCCTCCGACGAACCCGGCGTCCGCATCGACACCGGATTTAGCCAGGGCGACACGGTCTCTCCCCATTACGATCCGCTCCTGGCCAAGGTGATCGCCTGGGGCGCAGACCGGGAGGAAGCTCGCGCCAGACTGCAAAGGGTTCTCGGGAAAAGCCTCATCGCCGGGATGACGACCAATCTCGATTTTCTTGCCGCGATATTCGCCCACCCGGAGCATGCCGCGTCCGCCATCGACACCGGATTCATCCCCCGCAACAGGGATGTCCTCCTCGCAGCGTCACCGGCGAATCCGGAAGCCCGAATCCTTGCCGCCCTCTTCCTGCTTCTGCGCCAGGGTGTGGAAGCCCGGGAGAAGTCCCTCTCATCGGGTGACCCCGGGTCGCCCTGGAACCGCATCGACGGCTGGAGGCTGAATGGAATTGCCGTCCGGGAATTCGTACTGCGCGAGGCCGGGGAAGAAATCACCGTAACCTTGCACCGCGCTCCGGAAGGGTGGACGGCCGTTCACCCGGAGGGTTCCCAGAACGTGCGGGGAGAACTGAGTGAATCAGGGGTTCTGACTGCCGAGATCGCGGGTCGCCTGATAACGATCCAAACGGCTCTGGCAGGAGGTGAGCTCACCCTCCTTATCGGAGGGCGGCGCTGTCGTTTCGGTGTGGATGATCGGCCGGAGATTACGGGGCGAAAGAGGGAGCGGCACGGGAGCCTGACCGCCCCAATGCCCGGGAGGATTCTGGCGGTGCTGGTCGAACCAGGCGCCAGGGTACGGCAGGGGGAAGCCCTGCTCGTTCTCGAAGCGATGAAGATGGAGCATACGGTCATCGCGCCCGCAAGGGGGATCGTTCAAGAGGTGTTTTTCCGCGGCGGCGATCAGGTGGAGGAGGGTGCGAGGCTTTTATCCCTCGAAATCGATGAGGTTGACGGCGATGAAATTTCCGAAGCGGGTGAGGCTGGTTGAGGTCGGGCCGCGCGACGGCCTGCAGAACGAACCGCGGATCGTGACGGCCGAAGTGCGCATCGAGTTGATCGATCGCCTGGCCGAGACCGGCCTCTCCGTCATCGAGGCGGGAGCGTTCGTCTCCGCGCGGCACGTTCCGCAGATGGCGGAAACGGACCGGGTCCTGATCGGCCTGGAACGTCGTCCCGAAGTCCGCTATCCCGTCCTGGTTCCCAATATGACAGGCCTGGAGGCGGCCCTTGCCGCCGGGGCGCGGGAGATCGCCGTCTTTGCCGCAGCCTCCGAAAGTTTCTCCCACCGAAACATCAACGCGTCCATCGGCGAAAGCCTGAAGCGCTACCGAGAGATCTGCGACCGGGCGATACGGCAGGGGATCCATGTCCGTGGTTACGTCTCCTGCGCCCTCGGCTGCCCCTTCGAAGGACCGGTTGCTCCTGAGGCGGTCCGCGATGTCGCCGCCGCGCTGCTGGCGATGGGCTGCGAAGAAGTCTCCCTCGGAGACACGATCGGAGTCGGCACCCCGGGCAAAACTCAAGATCTGATCAAGACGGTGCGGCAAGGAGTGCCCGAGGAAAAACTCGCCTGCCATTTTCACGACACCTACGGCCAGGCCCTGCCCAATATACTGGCGGCCATGGAATTGGGGGTAGCCGTCTTCGACAGCTCCGTCGCCGGTCTCGGCGGCTGCCCCTTCGCCCCCGGTGCGGCCGGAAACGTCGCCAGCGAGGACCTTCTCTACATGCTCGACGGCCTCGGCATCGAGACGGGGGTGGATCTGGAGAAGCTGGCGGCGGTGGGGAAATTCATCTGCGATCATCTCGGCCGCCCGACAGGATCAAAGGTGGCCCAGGCGATGGCGGCCAAACTTCTATAACCTTTCTCTAAAAGAGCTTTTGGGGGATTTTCATGACCAAGCCCCTCTGGACTCCAGGCAAGGAACGGATCAACAAAGCGAACATGACGCGGTTCATCGCCTTCGTCAACCGCGAGTACGGTCTCGAACTGACCGACTATGACGACCTCTACGCCTGGTCGATCCGCCGCATCCCCGACTTCTGGGAAGCGCTCTGGTCCTTCGCAGGCATCCGGGCCTCCCGCCCCTTCGATGCGGTGCTGGAGGATCCCGTCATGCCTGGAGCACGGTGGTTTCGTGGCGCCCGGCTTAATTTTGCCGAAAACCTCCTGCGTTTCCGCGACGCGCGCACGGCCCTGATCATCGTACGCGAGGGCGGCCAAGTCGCGGAGAGGCTCTCCTATACCGACCTCTTCGACCGGGTCTCCAGGCTGGCCCGCTTCCTTCGGCATTCCGGGGTGAGCGCCGGCGACCGGGTCGCCGCCTTCGTTCCGAACACCTCCGAAAGCGTCATCGCCATGCTTGCAGCGACCAGCCTCGGGGCCGTCTGGTCCTCCTGCAGTCCGGATTTCGGCTTCAAGGGGGTCATGGACCGTTTCGGCCAGATCGCGCCGAAGGTCCTCTTCACCGCCGACGGCTACACGTGGAACGGCAAACGGGTCGATTCCCTGGAGCGCGCCTCCAACATTGCAGGCGCCGTCACCTCCATCGAAAAAGTCATTGTCTTCCCCATTCTGGATCCGGACCCGGATCTTTCTGCCCTGCCCCACTCGGTCTCGTGGGCAGAAGTCCTTGGCAAAGAAGCCGCCGCAGCCGATTTCGCCCAGTTCCCCTTCGATCATCCGGTCTACATCCTCTACTCCTCGGGGACCACCGGAATTCCCAAATGCATGGTGCACGGCGCCGGCGGCACTCTTCTGCAGCATGCCAAGGAGCTTATCCTGCACACCGACCTGAAGCGCGAGGATGTCGTCTTCTACTTCACCACCTGCGGCTGGATGATGTGGAACTGGCTGTTGAGCGCCCTTTTCGCCGGCTCGACGGTCGTCCTCTACGACGGCAGTCCCGTCTTTCCTAATGCGGGGATGCTGTGGCGAACGGCGGCGGATCTGGGAATCACCGTCTTCGGCACCAGCGCCCGCTTCATCCACCTCTGCCGCAAGCAAAGGGTGAGGCCGGGAGCAGAAAACGACCTCGCCCGCATGCGGGCCGTCCTGTCGACCGGATCCCCTCTTTCGGTCGAGGGGTTCGAGTGGGTCTACCGGGAGGTGAAGGAAGATCTGCAGCTCGCCTCGATCTGCGGCGGCACCGATCTGGTCTCCTGCTTCATGCTCGGATCCCCCATTGATCCCGTCTATCCGGGAGAAATCCAGAAGCGGGGCCTGGGGATGAAGGTTGAAGCCTGGTCGAAGGAGGGCAAATCCATGATCGGCAAAAAAGGGGAACTGGTGTGCACCGCCCCTTTCCCATCGATGCCGGTTTACTTCTGGAACGATCCGGACGGAAGCAAGTACCGTGAGGCCTATTTCGAGGATTTCCCCGGAGTGTGGCGGCACGGGGACTACATCGAGATCACCCCCCGCGGCGGGGTCATCGTCTACGGCCGCTCCGATGCAACCCTTAATCCTGGCGGGGTGCGGATCGGCACAGCCGAGGTCTACCGGGTTGTGGAGGAGTTCGGCGAGATCGCCGATTCGCTGGTGGTGGGACAGAGCTGGGAGGGGGACGTACGGATCGTCCTTTTTGTCGTCATGCAGGAGGGATGCGCCCTTGACGAGAAGCTGAAGGGAAGGCTCAGGGAGACGATTCGCCGGGAAGCCAGTCCCCGGCACGTCCCGGTGGTCATCCTTGAAGCGCCGGCGATCCCCTACACCTTAAACGGAAAGAAAGTGGAGATCGCCGTCATGAAGATCCTCCAGGGCGAAGAGGTGAAGAACCGCGACGCTCTGGCCAATCCCGAAGTTCTCGATTATTTCAGGAAGATCAAGGAATCAGGGGAAATGATGAATAAATCAGATCTAACAAAACCATGAGAATCGGATTTTCACCGCAGAGATCGCAGAGGGCGCAGAGGATATCGAGAGCTTTTCTCTGCGTACTCTGCGTTCTCCGTGGTAATTATTTTTTTGGCGAAACCAGAACCTGCTGAAGCTAACCCCGAATAAACGCGTCCGCGGCGCCGATCATCCGTTCCAGTTCCTCGGCGCTCCTCGCCTCGGCATAAACCCGAACCACGGGCTCGGTGCCGCTCTTGCGAAAGAGCACCCAGGAGCCATCGCGGAAGAGCCATTTGGAACCATCGATGGTGACCACCTTTTCGATCTTCTTGCCGGCCAGTTCGACTGGAGGTTCGACCAGCTTCCCGGCGAAGGATTCCTCCAGCTCCGGGGAAAGGCGGATATTCTCGCGCCGGGTATGAAACTCTCCGACCCGCCCGTAGAGATCGCTGAGCAGATCACGAAGGGATTTTCCCTCGACCGCGACCATTTCAGCGACCAGCAGACAAGCCAGAATTCCGTCCTTGTCCGGCACGTGGCTGCGCACCGAGAGCCCGGCGCTCTCCTCTCCGCCGATGAGGATTTTGTCGGCGCTGATGAGTTCTCCGATGAATTTGAAGCCGACGGGGGTTTCATGCAGGGTCAGACCATGATAATCGGCGACGGCATCAAGAAAATGGGAGGTGGCCACCGAGCGGGCGACATCTCCGCTCTTTCCCTTGACCCTCACGATGTAGTCGGCGAGCAGGGCAAGGATGTAGTTGGGCTCGATATAGGCGCCGTCTCCGTCGAGAATTCCGTAGCGGTCGGCATCGCCGTCGGTGGCCAGTCCGAGGCCGATCGCGGCGTCCGACTTGACCATGGAGATGAAATCGCCGATATGGCTCTGGGAAGGTTCCGGAGGAAGCCCTCCAAAGTACGGATCCCGGTGATCGTTGATCGTCCGCACCTCGACCCCGGCTTCTTGCAGGAGTTTGTCCAGGTAGCCTCGAGCAGTGCCGTAAAGAGGGTTGACTCCGATGGTCATCCCGGATCGACCGATGGCGTCGAAATCGACCAGGCGCCGGATTGCCTCGAAGTAGGCTGCGCGCGGATCGATCTCCTCCACCAGCCCGGCTCGAAAGGCCTTGTCAAGGGGCATCTCCTTGTAGCAGATCTCTCCGAGCATGGCGTTGGCCCGCTCCTCGATATCGCGAGTGGTTTCCGGAAGGGCCGGACCTCCTGATTCGGGGGAGAATTTAAGGCCGTTGTAGTCATAGGGATTGTGGCTGGCGGTAAAATTGATCGCTCCGGCCGTTCTGCGGCGAAGAACCTCGAAGGCGATCACGGGGGTCGGTGTATCGCGATCGCAGACATAGGATTTGATCCCCGAACCGGCCAGCACCCGGGCCGTTTCCCGGGCGAAGCGCTCGCCCATGAACCGGCTGTCGCAGCCGACGATCAATCCCCGGTCCTCGACTCCCCGGGCACGCAGATGGTCGGCGATGGCCTGGGTGACTATTTTGACGTTCTCGAAAGTGAAGTCCTCGCAGAAGATCCCCCGCCATCCGGAGGTTCCGAAACTGATACGCCTCATAAAATGTTCTCCTGAATTTGAATCGAACAGAAATGGATCCGCCGGTCAGGGCCTGGACCCTACGGCAACCGGGTAATACATCGAATGATAGAATACGGGGCGCGGCAGCCGACCAAACCCCGTCAGCTAAAAGTCGCCGAGAAACCGGCGGCCGAAGGTGACCGCTCTCGACACAAAAGCATACCATACAAAATCGGAAAGGATACGGAAGAGGTAAAAAACAACAATCCGCCTGCACCGGCTTCATGGGCAAACAGCCAGGTATCCGGACCTGCGGTCGCCCAGCCCGAGGGAAAGGGGTACAGGCAAAGGCGTCAGGGTCACGATTCTTCTTCAGGCCAGGGGTGCGGAGCCCGGTAATCCTCAATTTCCTCCACATAGGGACAATCGGCCGGAAGCACGCCTCGTGCGATTATCCGCGGCGTAAGTCGAACGCAGCCGGGCCGCGCCTTGTGACGGTTCTCATAAACTGTGCAAAGACGGGTAGCTTGGTCGAGTTTTTCACAGGGGATATCCGTATAGTAAATGTCCCCTTCATGCTCGACCTTTTCATAGCAACACCGCCCGCAGCGGCGGCATTTTTCTTCCCAGCTTTTTGAAATTCGCATTATCCGTCATCCTGTTTTTTTCAGTGTAACTCTTGTACGTTACAGTAGCGGAAGGCCGTGCCAGGGTCAAGATGCAGGTTGATGGGTTCAAAAAGTGGTTGACAAATCCGGCAAAAACGGATAAAAGATTCTCTTCTGTACTACAAAACAGAAAACCAGCGAACGCAAGGAGGCATCACCCATGCAGTGTCAGACTGTTCTCCCCGGTACCGAGTGTACCTTTTGGTCTAAAAGCGGTTGTACTTTCGAGGACCATTCCTGCCGACTCGTGATCGAGCAATGCCAGGGCTGTGATCGCATCGTCGAAGGGACCATAGGCTCCGTCTGTTCAGTGGCTCCCGCTCCGCAGCAGAAGTGGATAGCGGGTCTCTGCAATTTCGCCACCCACCAGAAGTTTGAAATCAAGATCGAAGACGTCCGGGTCAATCCTCTTAAGGCGTCCAAGAAGGCTTCGGCCAAAAAGAAATAACTCTTGGTACACAGAAGCACTGAAGGGCAGGCGAGAAATCGTCTGCCCTTTTTTATTGACCCCCAAAAAGCATTCATCCACGAAGGATAAAAAGTTCCGCTAAAGAATTCAGGGCCTTGAAACACCCGATTTTCTTCGTGGTTATTCGTGCTCTTTGTGGACAACGAGGTTTTCAGCTCGCCTTAGGCAACTAGCGGAAAAGCACGAAGAGCAGAGGCAGCAGGAAAGCCGTAATCAGTCCATTGAGGCCGATGGCCAGGCCGGCGATGGCTCCCCCCAGGCGATCCACCTCCAGCATCCGGGCGGTCCCGATGCCATGCGCTGCGGTGCCCACGGCAAGCCCGACGGAAGCCGGATCGCGAATCCCGATAAGGCGGCAGAACTCGGGGCCGCAGATAGCCCCAAGGCAGCCGGTGAGGACGACAAGGGCGGCGGTGAGCGGGGCGATGCCGCCGATCTTTTCGACGATGCTGATGGCGATCGGCGTCGTGACAGACTTGGGCGCCAGGGAAAGGACCACCTCCCGGCTACCCCCGAGCAGGCAGGCCGTACCTGAAGCGGAGATGATGGAGGCGAAGGCGCCGGCGAATACTCCGATCAGGATGGAGGCCTTGCGGGCCAGGATCTCCCGCCGCCGGGTATAGAGGGGAAGACCCAGTGCCACAACGGAGGGGCCCAGAAGAAAGAGGACGTAGTCTCCTCCGACGGCGTATACTTCGTAGGGAATCCGGGTGAAGAGGAGCAGCAGAATGATCGATCCGATGGTGACGGCGACCGGGTTGAAAAAGATGCTCCCTGTGCGGATATAAAGCTTTTGCGCCAGGGCATAGACGATCAGAGTTAATCCCACACCGAAGAGGGGCGTGGAAAGAAGTTCACTCCCCACGCCCGCCTCCATTCCTGTCCAGCCGGGAAGCAACCAAACCCGTGACCGCCATGACCACGAAGGTGCTGACAACGGTAGCCACCACGATCGGCAGCCATTGACGACCGATCAGGTCGAAATAAACCATAACCCCGACTCCGGCCGGAACGAAAAAGAGCGCCAGGTGGGACAGGAGCAATTCCGCCGCTTCTTCAACCCATTCGACGCGAACAATTTTCATCCAGAGGGCCAGAAGCAGAAGCCCCATTCCGAGAACGTTTCCAGGAATGGGGAGGGCGAGACCTCGGGAAAGGAGTTCCCCGACAAACTGCAGCGCCAGCAGGATGGCAAATCCACGAACCATGATGCACTCACAAAAACTCAGAGGATGGCTAAGTAAAAATTTCGTTCTACAAGGCCGTAACGCCGTAGGGCGGAATTTTTGCGACGCCATCAACCATGGATTACAACTCGGCCTTCAGGCCTTCGACCACAGCAGCGACTTCTTCACGGATTTCCCTGGCGCCGGCGGAGCGCTCGCGCATCAGAAACTCCTGAAAATAATGCAGGGCTTCCTGCGGCATTTCCTGATCGAGACAGATGTTTCCCAGAGTGAGATAGGCGAAGGCGAAAGTGGGGTCGAGGCGCAGGGCCTCGCGGCATTCTTTTTCGGCTGACTTGAGATCACCCAGGTCGTAATGAAGCTCGGTCAAATTGTAGTGGGCCTGGGCATCCTCCGGGTCGAGTTCGATCACCTTCCGGTAATGTGCCAGCGCCTCCTCGTTTCTTCCCTGAGCGAAACAGGCATCCCCGAGGGAATTGAGAGCGAAGACAGAGTCAGGCTCGATCAGCAGTGCCCGGCGATAGCACTCCTCGGCCTTTTCCATCCGCTCCTGGTTGAAGTGAACCAATCCCATGCTGACCAGGGCGTCGGCCTCTGTTTCGTCCAGCGCGAGAATGTCCTGATACACGGCCAGAGCCTTCTCCGCCTGAGGCACCTCGAAATAGGCATCTCCCAGGGCATAGAGGGTGTCGAGGTCGTCGGGATCGAGCTCCCGCGCACGACTGAAGGCTTCGATCGCCTCGCGGGTTTTGCCGTCCTCGGCCAGGGCTTCACCGAGCAGAAAATAAATATCCGCCGACTCCGGATTCTCCCGGACAGCCTGACGAAATCGTCCTATGGCGACGGCATATTCACCGCAATCCATTGCTTCACGCCCCTCACGCAATACCTGTTCGAGATCCTGCATCCCTATGTCCCTTTCTGTGTATCCGGACTCTTCGTTCAATGATGGTGGCTATGCGGACAGAATTATTTCCTGTCCGGACTGGGATTTTGTCTGAAATCCGCGGCCAGGTCCTCAATTCCTTCCAGAATCCCCCATGGGGTGCTGGACACTTTCGATACGCGCACTTCCAATTCCCGCTCCAGATCAAGGAGGGAGAGGTCGTCCAGGAAGACATCTTCCCCTTCCTTGAGCATCACATCGGGGACGAGAAGAGACTCGCCTAAAGGCCTGCCACGGAGTTGAGCGATGATGTCCTGGCCCGTCAGAAGGCCAGTGACCGAGACATGCCCGCCGAAGAATTCATTGCGGACCGGGTACAGGTGGATGTCCACGCCGGTTTTCGCGCAGAGCGCACCGATGAACCGCGCCAGCTCGGGATAGGCAGACTCGCCGGTAATGGTCGACACTACCGGGATCGTCAGCGGCTCCGCCTCGGCAAGAACCTCGGCCGCCTCGGCACGGAAGAGAGGGATCATTCCGACGCCGTTCTCCAATTGGGCGAGATCCTCGTAATTCCCAAGCTCGGGAAATTCGGTACCCGCCGTGAGATAAAGCTCGTCGGCGGCATGCACGAACCGGCTTCCGGCCTGAGCAAGAAATCGATCCTGAAAGCCGTGCAGAGTGTCCAGGACGCTGCGGGCTTCGTCCGCGCCAGGCGGCCGCAGTTGCGGCAGTCGCTGGCGATATCCGGTCAGCCCCACAGGGACCACGGCCAGGGATCGTACTCCGGGATAAAGTCCCTGCAGGTCCTCTACCGTCCGCTCCAGCTCCTGACCGTCATTGTACCCGGGGCAGAGCACGATCTGGGTATGGATCTCGATTCCGTCGGCGGTCAATTTCTTGAGCAGATCCAGGATGGGCGGTCCCGGGCGGCCGATGAGTTTTTGCCGCAACTGCTCTTCTGTGGCATGAACGGAAACGTAGAGAGGGGAAAGCTTCTGGGTGACAATGCGTTCGATCTCTTCCTCGCCGATGTTGGTCAGGGTGACGTAGGATCCGTAGAGATAAGAAAAGCGGTAATCCTCGTCCTTGACGTAGAGCGTGGAGCGCATGCCGCGGGGCAGCTGGTGCACGAAGCAGAAGATGCAGTTGTTGCCGCACTGAGTCGGTTCGGGATGCTCGAAATGGAGTCCCAGTAGATCGGGGGCGTCTTTTTCGATTTCAAGATCCCAGAGCTCGCCGCCTCTCTTTCGCACCTCCAGCAGCAGATCCTCTGTTGCCGCATAGATCTGAAAATCGAGAATATCCCTGACCGCCTGCCCGTTGACGGCAAGAACGCAGTCCCCGGCCTCCAGGTCCAGTTCGGCCCCGATGCTGTCCGGCTCGACAGCCGTGATCTCCAGCATCTCAGATCTCCTCGCCGCCGGTGAATACGGGAATGTTGAGGCAGCCGAGGAGGAACGGCAGAGATTCCGTAGCCGGTGAGAAGGATCGAGTGAGGAAGACCGGCCCTCTTAGCCGACCAGGAGCGTCGCCCGTTGGATCGAGCGCCAGGGCAAGAAAAAAAGAACCCACCAGGGAGCAGGCCGGGGAAAGCAGTAAGGTGGGCAGAGTGAGCAAAAAAATGGCGACGTTGGACACTTTGAGATTGCGGTTCATCGATTTCAAACATTCTTGTCAGAGATTCACCCGCCGATTTCGGGGGGCAGGGAGCGCAGGCCGCTGAAGATATAGTGCAGACCGGAAAATGCTGTCACCGCGCCGGTCAGGATGAAGAGGGGGCCGAGCACCCGAGGATCGCCTTCGGCCACGGCGAAGAGCAGGGCCAGACCCAGGGTGACGATCTGCAAAAAAGTGGTCTGTTTCCCCCACAGAGTGGGGACGGCAGCCACAGGCTGACCGGAAAAGTAAAGAACAGCCATGCCGATGACGACAAAAAGGTCCTTGCTGACCGCCAGCACCCCAAGCCACGGCGGCAGCAGGCCGATTATCGCCAGGGAAATGAAGGAAACCGTCATCAGCAGTTTGTCGGCTACAGGATCGAGAAAGGACCCAAGGATGGTTTCATGCCCATAGCGTCTGGCCAGCACGCCATCGAGAAGATCCGTAATGCCTGCTGTGATGAAGAGAACCAGCGCCGTTGTCAACCAGCCGTAAATCACGGCAATAAGGAAAGCAGGGACCAGCAGAATACGAAAAAGGGTCAGCGCATTCGGAAGATTCATCCTGCCCTCCAAGCGATTCCGAGGAATCGACCGGCTGATTCAGCACCTTGCGGCGCACTCCGGTAAAAGACAAAGGTCCCCGCTGGAGGAGCAGTACCTCCATGCAGGGACCTGAATATCCGGACCGGGACGTAGTCCGCTGCTGCGGTCAGTCCCTCCCCCCATGAAGCCGGAATGAACCGTCGGCTGAGGTGATGGAGGAAATGGCATGCTTGTAGATCAGAATATCGCCGCCGCTTTCGATAAGAAGGCAGAAGCTGTCGAAGGATTTGATATAGCCTTCAAGCTTGTCGCCCGACATCATCACCACGGTGACCCGAACGCGCTCTTTGCGGGCTTGGTTAAGATACTGGTCCTGAATGTTGAATGGTGTTTTCGGCATGTCCGCTCCTTTAATGCTGCACAATAAAATTGTCAATCAACGCCTGGATTTTATCAGACTCTCGCAAGGAATCAACCCAAATAATCGATTTATCTTTGCGAAACCACGTTAGCTGGCGCTTTGCGTAACGGCGGCTGGCCTGCTGAATATGCGCCACCGTCTCATCGAGGCTCAGTTTTCCCTCCAGATGCTGCAGGCACTCCCGGTAACCGATAGTCCGCATGGCCTTCAGATGAGAACTGTATCCCCGGGCAAGGAGCGCGCGAACTTCGTCCAGCAGTCCGGCCGCCATCATCGCCTCGACCCGGATGTCGATGGCGTGATAGAGATCGTCTCTGTGGGGAGCAAGACCGAGGGAAAGAACCCGGTAAGGATGCTCCGCGAAGGCATGTGCCTCCTGCAGTTCCGAAAGGCGGCGACCGGTAAGGGAGAAGACCTCGATGGCGCGGATAATCCTGATTCGGTCGCGAGGGTGCAGACGGGCCGCCAGGACCGGGTCAATCTCTTTGAGATGGCGGTGCAGCGTCCCCTCCCCTTCCATCGATTCCCGGGCGAGGAGCCGATCCCGCAGCTCTTTGTCAGCCCCTGGTGCCGGCAGAAGTCCCTCCGTCAGAGCCCGGATATAAAGCCCCGTCCCTCCCACGAGCATGGGAAGATGACCTCGTGCATCTATCTCGACGATGGTTTTCCGGGCAATCCCGACGAAGTCGGCCGCGGTGAAGTTCCGGTCCGGATCCACCATGTCGATCAGGTGATGGGGGACCCGCAGGCGCTCTTCCCCAGTCGCCTTGGCGGTCCCGATATCCATCCCGCGATAAACCTGCCTCGAATCGGCCGAGATGATTTCCGCGGCGAATGATTCGGCGAGATCTATAGCCAGAGAGGTCTTGCCCGATGCGGTGGGACCGCAGATAACGATGAGAAAGATGCGTTCCCCGTCTCCGATGCGTGTCATCAGGTCCTCTTGAACATTCTCTCCACCTCGTTGAGAGACAGACGTTTCATAACCGGGCGGCCATGCGGACAATGGGCCTTGAAATCAACCCGGTCCATATCCCGCAGCAGGGCTTCGATTTGCGGCTGACTGAGTGACTGGTTGGCCCGGATCACGCTGTGGCAAGCCATCACAGCGAAAACTTCATCGAGAGCATCCTCGACGAGGCCGCTCTTGCCGACCAGGGCAATCTCGCCAACCACGTCCCTGACCAGGCGCTCCGCTTCGGCATCGCCGAGGAGACGCGGAACCGCCTTCAGGGCAAAGGCGTTGCCCCCGAAAGGCTCGAGATCAAACCCGAGACGACCAAATTCCTCCAGATGCTCCTTGAGAAGCGCCGACTCGCGAAAATCGAATTCCAGCACCGCCGGAAAAAGGAGGGCCTGACGGTCCACTCTCCCCTGCCGGAACTGGTCCCTGAGGCGCTCGAAGCCGATCCGCTCGTGAGCCGCGTGTTGATCTATAAGCACCAGATCATCGCCGTCCTGGGCCAGGATAAAGCTGCGCCGATACTGACCGAGAATTTTCAGCTCTGAAAAGAATCCGCGCTCCACCTCCCGGGGCATGGTACCGGATTCTTCCGCGCGAGGGAATGCAAGGGGGACGGCGGGTCCGGATCCTTCAGGATGGGTGCGGGCATAATTAGCAAGAGATTCCTGAACCCGCCGCAGGTGCTCTTGAGCCGTGCCGGGGACGGCAGGCTGAAAGGGAGGAGCCTCTTTGGCATTCGATTCCGACACCGGGATCGTCGAATTCCCGCAGGGTTGATTCTGCCTGGAAAGCCATGCGGAGGGGCGCAGCGTCTCGCGAACCGCGGCACTGATAAAGTCATGCACCCGCCTCTGGTCGCGGAACCGCACCTCGTGTTTGGTGGGATGGACATTCACGTCGACCAGCGCCGGATCAATGGAAAGGAACAGAATCGCCACGGGATACCGCCCTTTTTCGAGGAGATTGCGATACCCTTCCATGAGGGCGTGCTGTACGACCCGGTCGCGGATATACCGGCCGTTGATGAAGGTATAAACCGAAGCGGAAGTCGAACGGCTGGCAGCCGGTTGAGCAAGGAGGCCCTGCAGGACAAGCTCGTCCGGGCCTTCAACGGCTACGGGAACGAGATCCTGAAGAAGAGGACGGCCGAGGAGGGCCCCCACTCTCTCCGGCAATGCCGTATGGCGATAGACGTCGATGAGAGACCGCCCGCTGTGAATAAGGCGGAACTGGACCTCTGGATGCGCGAGGGCCAGTTTGGTGATCACGTCGCCGACGTGCCCCATTTCAGTCTCGTCCCGCCGCAGAAATTTTCTCCGGGCCGGCGTATTGAAAAAAAGATCGCGCACTTCGATGATCGTGCCTGAAGAGCACCCGACGGCGCCGGCCCGCTTGACCGTTCCCCCTTCGGCATAGATCTCCCAGCCCTCCAGGGAATCTTCGGTCCGGCTGCGCAGCATGAACCGGGATACGGCGGCGATGGAGGGAAGAGCTTCGCCCCGGAAGCCGAGGGTCTGAAGTCGGAAGAGATCCTCATCGGAGCGGATCTTGCTGGTGGCATGCCGTTCCAGGCATAAAAAGGCGTCATCTCGCCCCATCCCCTCCCCATCATCCATCACCCGGATCAGCTTCTTCCCTCCCTGCTCCACTTCCACCCGGATCTCCGTCGCCCCCGCATCGAGAGAATTCTCCAGCAGCTCCTTTACCACGGAGGCGGGCCTTTCCACCACTTCACCGGCGGCAATCTTGTTGCAGAGATTTTCCGGAAGAATCCGTATTTTCGTTTTCATGACCTTTTCCTGACATTGCCCACGGGCTTGCCGTTCCCAAACATAAAACGGCCGGGATCGCCGGCCGCCGGAAGCGCATCAGGGTGCTTGCGGAAAGTCAAAACACAGGTGTCCAAGGCAGATATCTGCCTTTCCACGCTTTGATGCCGTCGCAGAAACTCAGAGGATGGCTTAGTGAAAATTCCGTCCTACAAGGGTTGCCGGTGCTTCAGGGGGGCGGACTTTTTGCGACCTCTCAAGTTTCACATCTTCTGTTCGAGTCGGTCCAGGATGCTTTCGATATCATCAAGCTCATCCTGCGGCCGCTCGGGAGCCGCACCGGAAAGCGGCTTGTGCAGCAGGCCGAGATCGCCGGCCACGCTGTGCACGATTTTCAAGGTGGCCAGTTTCATCTTCTGCAGATAAGCCTCAAAGAGGCAGTTGTCGCAGATCGTATTGATCAGTCGAGGCACTCCGCCGGCATAACCATGGATGGCCGGAATCGCATCGGAGGAGAAAAGCATCCTTTTCGCCCCGGCAACCTGCAGACGATGCTTGATGTACGACTCGGTGGTCTCCACCGACAAAGAACGAAGATTGTATTTGAGGGCCACCCTCTGAGCTAACGGCTCGTCAAGACGGAGGCAGTCCTCAACCTCGGTAAGGCCGAAAAAAACGATGTTCAACAGTTTTTTCCCGGGAATCTCCAGATTGAGAAGCCCCCTGAACTCCTCCATGAGCTCTCGGGTCTGAAGCATCTGTGCCTCATCGATGAGAACCACTGCGCGTCTTCCGGACTCCTCGATCTGCAGCAGCCTTTCATAGAGCTGGCGAAGGATGGTCAGACGGTCCTCGGCAGGATTCTCGACTCCAAGCTGCATGGCGATGCGTGTCAGTATCCACTCCGGCGTGATTCCAGAATGGACCATGACCAGGAGGGAGGATTCGTACTTGTCATCGGGAAGACTGTCCAGCATGCGGCGGGCCAGCGTGGTCTTGCCGGTTCCCACGCCTCCGACCAGGACCGCCAGTCCCTTGTTGGAATCAACGGCGTACATCAGGCGCACCAGCGCCTGGCTGTGCTGATCGCTGTTGAAAAAAAATCTGGCGTCCGGGGCATTGGAAAACGGCTCCCGGTCCAGATTGAAATGTTCAATGCAGCTCATAACGTCTCCACAAGTTCAGCTGTTTCTAAACGTAGGAAACCCGATTCTTGTCCCCCTTGGGCCTCGATTCGCCTTCGAGTTCGCCGACGTCCATCCCGAGTTTTTTCCTGAGAACCGCCACTTTTTCACCGACATCTCGGAAAAAAAGATCCGTGTCGGCCACCGACTGAAAGCTGTCGAGCGCCTCCAGGTGTTTGTTCCACCGTTCGTAAAGGAGACCGAGTTCATAGAGAAGACTGATCCGTTCGCCTTCGTTCAGTCCAGGATGCGCGAGGCCTGATTTGAATGCGTCTTCCGCCTCGTCAAAGGAACCCTTTTCGATCAGACATATCCCCTTGAGCATCAGGCATCCCAAGCGGCGCGCCGGATTGTGCACGGCCTGGTCGAACTCGGCGACGGCTTCGTCCAGAAGGCCCATTTCCTTGTAGGCGATGCCCAGGTTGTAGTGCGATTCCGTATCTTCCACAT